>JASFLR010000224.1:0-5948 GCA_050117995.1 Anaerolineae bacterium | reverse complement strand
TTCGCTCGATGTACTGATCACCCAGGAAGAGGAGATACGCCGATACGACGGTACCCGCGCCTGGCGGCGGCGGGGATGGGTCACACACGAGCGCCGGCTCCTGAAGGTATTGGACAAGAGGCGCTTCGACAGACCGGCCGACCTTGGAGCGCTCCTGCCGCCAACACTGGCCGAACCGTTTACGACATCTGACCTGGCGGCGGCCATTGCCAGACCACGCCGCCTGGCCCAGCGGATGGCCTACTGCTTGCGCAAGATGGACGTCATTGAGGCGGTGGGCAAGGACGGCAACGCTATTTTGTACACCCGCAGCCCCAAATAGAGCTAGCCTGCTGCCTGCCCGTCCAGCCCAAGATCACCAGCAATTGCCTTCATGGCATCCAATACCAGCGGGACGTGCTCCGTCCACAGATCCACACCCAAAGCTTCGCAGGCATGCTCAATCTCTTCGCGGCTCACAGCGGCAGCAAATGAGCGGTCCTTCCACTTTTTCTTGACCGAACGGATCTTGGTGATATCGCGAATATCCTTGGAAGGACGCACCAAGGCTACAGCGACCAGGAAACCGGTCAGCTCATCCACGGCGACGAGGCATTTCTCCATAAGCGATTCAGGCTGGACGCCGGTGTACTCGCCGGCATGGGCGAGGACAGCGCGCACGACCTCCTCGGGCCAGCCCTGCTCGCGCAGTATGCGGGAGCCAACCATTGGGTGCCCCTCCACGGACAGGTCGGGGTAGCGCTCATAGTCAAAATCATGGATCAGGCCGACAGTGCCCCATAGCTCCTCGTTCTCCCCATACTTGGCAGCGTAGGCACGCATCGCAGCCTCTACCGCCAGCATGTGGCGGACCAAATTCTGGTTCTCTGTGTATTCGTTCAGCAGTTTCCAAGCATCCTCACGGGTTGGCATTAGAACTTCCCCTTCCTGTATAAGCTTCGCCCCGGATTGAAACAAATCGCCAGCTTGCGGCCCCAGCGGGCAGGCATATTGTACCTGACCGCTGGCGAATTGGCAACTCTATATGCGAGTACCTTGCCCGTCAGGCCCGGTGTTCCTTGTTGGATCGACTGGCTAATGATATACTGCGTTAGGGAATGAGAAGGACTCGCACGCATCGCCGGGTGTTACGGGGCGGGAAGAAAACCGAGCAGGATCAGATCCTGCAATGGACCACCGAGAGGGAGAATCTGATGCCTGAAAAGCCACTCATCATCATCGGCGCCGGGCTAGCCGGTCTTTCCGCCGGCTGCTATGCACAGATGAATGGCTACCAGAGTCATATCTTTGAGCACCATCACCAGCCCGGAGGATTGGCAGCTTGGTGGAGGCGTGGCGAGTATCTGATCGACGGTGGCATCCACTTTGTTATGAGCCACAAGCCCGGCACAAAGCTCCACAAGCTGTACCGTGAGTTGGGCATCGTCCCAGGGTGCCGCTTCCTGGATCTACCTGCCTACGGTCGCTTCATCCATGAGCCAAGCGGCCAGAGCCTGCATCTCAGCGATGACCTGGACCAGTGGTCAGATGCTCTCAAGGCCCTTTCCCCTGCCGACGCCCGGATAGTGGATGAGGTCATTGCTGGTGGCCGGGCTCTGCAAGGGCTGGATATGAGCGAGGTCGGCATGAGCAAGCCACCAGAGCTAAGCGGCGCACGGGAGCAGGTCAAGGATCTGTGGTCTATGCGTGGCATGCTCAGGTTCATGGTCGGCAAGTACAGCCAGACCGTAGCAGAGTATGGTCAGAGGGTCCACGAGCCGGTGCTGCGCACCTGCCTGGAGCAGCTTTTTCTACCTGGGGTCCCCCTATACTTTATCTTCATGATCATGGCCCCGCTCGCCGACGGGCAACTTGGGCTCATCGAGGGCGGATGTCGCGATTTTGTGCGGGCCATCGAGAAACGCTACCGCGCGCTCGGCGGCGAGATCACCTACGGGGCAAAGGTCGCAAAAGTGCTCGTCAAGGGAGACACAGCTAGCGGTGTGCGCCTGTCAGACGGTAGCGAACATCGCGCCGGTGCCGTGATCTCGGCGGCAGACGGGTACAGCACCATCTTTGAGATGCTGGACGGGCGTTATGTCTCGCCCAGCACCGAGAAACGATATGCCACCTGGAAGTTGTTCCAGCCGTTGCTCATGATCAGCTACGGCGTGGCCCAGGAATTCCCCGACCTGCCACCATTTACTACCATATCTCTGGAGAAGCCCCTCACCGTTGGACCGAACCGGGTGAACAGCCTCATGCTTCGTACCCTGAACTACGGCCCCGGGTTTGCGCCGCCGGGCAAAACCGTCCTGCAGGTCGAGTTCGATACGTCCTGGCGCTACTGGTACGATCTGCAGCAGGAGGATCGGGCAGCCTACGACGCTGAGAAGCAACGCGTGGCCCGGGAGACACTGGCGCGCATAGAAACCCATCATCCCGGCATCTCGTCCCGCGTTGAGGTGACCGATGTCGCTACGCCCTACACCACCTGGCGCTATACGCTGAACCGCAGGGGGTCCTGGGGTGGCTGGTTGATGACGCCCAAAGCGATGATGACATCGATCAGACGAACCCTGCCTGGCCTCGACCGCTTCTATATGGCGGGCCAATGGGTCATGCCCGGCGGCGGTGTGCCGCCCTGTCTCTACTCCGGGCGACACGCGATACAATTGCTGAGCCACCACGATGGCAGGCCTTTCTCAACGGCGACGAGATAGGCACAGAAGTCCTCGATCGAGAAGCAGCCGATCATTCAGTGGTAGCTCTCTTGCTCCAGTCGCCATTTCTGGTTTTCTACTCGCTGATGAGGATCCCGATCTTCGTCGCGATCTGTGCGGCGTAGAAACAGGACCTTGTGATACGCCATGGTGACGAGCGCGAATATTACCGGTCTCCTGCTTCCAAGGAGAAGCTAGGGCCACTTCTGGCAAGGCCGCCTCATTACCTGATATCCACGAACCTCCGAAATATTACCGGAAAAGTTAAACACTTGGCCCCTCCCATTCGCCATAGGAGTAGGAAACGGCGAGAGTGCACTTGCCCAAGCTAGTGCGCTGAGGAGGAAACCATGTGTAGTCCATGTCAACATTTGGCAAGCAGGATGATAGCGTTGTATGATGTAGAGCGCAGCCAGGTCAGCGACTTGGAGAAGGTAATCCGGCGGGCTCATCTGGTCAGCGCTCGAGAGCCCTGGCACCGGCGGCTGCGCCATCTGCTGGGGAAGCGTTTTTCGGAGGCCAGTTCCAGTCATGGAACCATCGACCAGCTTCGAGCTGACGATCCAGGATCTGTACGACCTCTTCGAGGCCAAACTGCATCGCTACGCGGTGAATCTGGCGCGTGACGGCGACCGGGCCGACGATTTGGTCCAGGAGACATTGATCCGGGCCATGGGTAATCTCGCACTGCTGCAGCAACTGCAGCCCCATCAGCGACAGGCATGAATGTATCGCGTGCTCAAGAACCTCTTTATCGATGAGGAGCGCCGTCGCGCGCGCCAGGAGGCGCTGTACGAGAACCTGGCCTGGGAGGCTGAGCTGGACACGGCACCTGCAACGACCATGCTGGCCCGGGAGATGATCGATCTCGTCCCGGAACGGTATCGTGACGTGCTCCTAAGGCGATATATCCTGGGCCAGACCAGTGAGGAGATTGGCAACGCCTACGGAATTCCCGCTGCCACCGTCCGATCCCGTCTGTACCTTGCCCGCAAGTGGTTGCGGGCCCACCAGCCGGAGTTGGAACCCTGAGGCATTCTTCCCTCCGACCCGACGCTAGCCTGGGCAAGCGCACTCCCGCCGAAATACGCTCTGCACAAGAAGGCAAATGATGGAAAAGACAGCAATCGAGCCCGGTACCGTGATCGGCAACGCCA
The DNA here is from genome assembly GCA_050117995.1 of Anaerolineae bacterium. Taxonomy (GTDB): domain Bacteria; phylum Chloroflexota; class Anaerolineae; order JAAYZQ01; family JAAYZQ01; genus JBFFCR01. The sequence continues at coordinate 2,089 of JASFLR010000224.1, read as the reverse complement.
ACGTTCTAGACTTGCGGAAAGCGACTGCCGAGACTATCGCAAGCATCGCCAAGATCGGAAATGTGAACGTCTTGATCTACTCACGCGAGACTGCGGCCCTCATCCCCAAGCTCAACCTGGGGAATGTCAACGTCTCGGTCGAAGCACCCGAGGATGCCCAAGTAGTCACGGGCCAAGTCATCATCAATCACGAATTCTTGGCCGGACGGGACCACCCCCTGTTTCTTGTTGTCACCGGCCAAGTCTTGGTCAAGCCCGATGTGACGCCTGGGGAGGTGGAAGCAGGCATAGCTGGCCTGGTCGTGGTGGGGCAGATCCTGTGTCCTGAGCCCGTATTGGGTGCTGTCCAGGCCAGGACCACTCAGCTCGTGGGTCAGAGCAAGGCATATCCCGCTACCGGGAAGCTGATCATGGGTTCGCTGACCATGGACGAGACCTTCTTGAAGGGATCGCAGGACGCAGCGGAATTGGTTATCCTTGGCTCACTGCGGCTGCCCGAAGTATTGCCCAACGACCTGCTCAAGCAAAAGATCGCACAGCTCCACGTCACCGGAGGCATCCGCGTGCACCAGGCAAATGCTGAACTCATCCAGGCCCGGCTGGCCAATGGCGCGCACAAGATGACCATCATCCCCGAGGGATACGCGCTGGTGTCCAATCCGCTGGTGCTCGACGACACGGTGATCGGTGCCTTGCTGTCACCCAATCTATTCTGCCTGGAGCGCGTGGAAGTAGAAGCCTCCACCAACCCTGACCTGCTGGACGAGCAACTCGAGCAGATGATCGTCAAGGACATACTTCTCTGCCCAGCGGCACTAAAAGGGATCATGGTTCGCAAGTGCAACATCCTCGAGACGCGGGCGATCTTTTACGAGGGGGAGCTGTGGCTGGTTGATGGCAGCGACCAGCTCTCTGCATCGCGCTTTGAGTACCTGGACGGCAAAGCCACGCTGGTCGTGACCGGTGCGCTGACGATCGACGGGTCCGTGGAGCCTGGCGCACTGGCCAGCCGCCTGGCCAAGGTGTACAACATGGGTGCCATCAAGTGCACGCCCGAGCAAAAGGGTGCCCTCCAGGCCAGGATGGGATTGAATGAGGGCATGATCGGCGCGGGTGAGGCAGAAGAGGAGCCTAGAGAAGGCGCCCGATACCAAGGTAGTGTGAATCACCTGGTGTTGTAACGACGGATAAGATCAACCAATCCTGCTCGCGCAGGATACTCAAGCCGGCGTCAATAGTACCCTAGTACCATCGGCCCATTGACAAAGTACAGCATGCTGCGTATCATGGTCGGTACGCAGCATGCTGTTGATCTGGCGCTGCGAGAAGGCCGCTAGCCTGCCCGTACATCCGGCGCATATAGATAGAGCCAGCTGCCTCCCTCAACGCCTGGTGGACTGCTCCCTTGCGCTGCGCACGCGAACCCCACCAGCGCCGGCATGTAGCCCGGCAGCAAGAAAGGACTACCTGAAATGCAGAGCAGCAAGGGCAAGGCACGGTCAAGATGGCTTGCCAGCATCGTAATAGTCTTGCTGGTAACCGCTTTCGGCAGGCAGAACATCTACACCCAGAGCCCCAAGTTCAAGTATGCCCTGGGCGATATTCCCCTCGACGCGGCGACCTATCAGAGGCATCTCAAAGCCCGATCCGAGATCGAGTTGCTCGAGGCACTGGCGATCTCATATGATGCCCGCGACGAGGGCCTCGTCACTCCGGCGAAGAACCAGGGCTCTTGTGGATCCTGCTGGGCTTTTGCCAGCGTCGGTGCCATAGAGTCGCACATGTTGAAGCAGCATGGACTCGGGCCTACCGATGACTTTTCGGAGCAGCAGCAGGTATCATGCAACACCCTCATGCATGGCTGCGACGGCGGCAGCGCCCTCGCCATCCGCTACTGGCAGAACACTGGCGCCCTCCACGAGGAGTGCTTTCCCTACGATGTAGAAGAACCCAGTGACACAATTGAGTGCATTGAGGATCAATGCGCCCAACTCGGCTACCGCGTGGTGGGCTATCACACGATTTACCCAACTCCGGACGAGTTCAAGGCATCACTGTACAACGACGGGCCAAGCTACTGGAGCTTTGC
>JASFLR010000223.1:0-5949 GCA_050117995.1 Anaerolineae bacterium | reverse complement strand
CTAGCCCCTATGATCAGAGTTGCAGGATCCGCCCGCTGCTCATTCCTCTTTCCCGCCGAACTGCCGTTGGCCTACGCCTACTATGCGGATATTGGCCGCGTCCTCCGGCACCTGCCGCACATCTGCCTGGCCCAGACCTACGGTCCGGACCATCTGCGCCTGCTCTACCGGTCGACGGAACTCGGTATCTATCGCATACGTATCTTTGCCGATGTTCAGACCATATTGGAGGACGGGCACGTCCTTCATGTCCAGCCCGTCGACAGCTTGCCCCCGATACAGGTGGATTGCAGCGCTCAATCGACGACGGCTCAGGGGAAATTCACCAGCTACTCGGTCTTTCACGACATGGATAGCCAGACCGAGATCGCGTATACCCTTCGACTACAGGCCGATCTGCCGACGCCCGGGGGGTTGCGCGTGATGCCCCGCCTGGTGGTCGACACCGTTGCCCGGAGCATCACACATACACGGATCCGCGAGATCGCTGCAGGCTTTGTCGCCCGATCCGTCGACGCCTTTCCTCATTGGCTCGAGGAGATGCGGGAGCATGGCACCCTGCCAGGGCCCGGCACCACTCTGGTCAGCTCTCCGCCCACCCCCGACTGCCCTGAAGAAGTTCCCTAGGCAGCGCCACGCCTTCTCCGCAAGACAACCCACACACCCAGGAGGATCAGCACAGCCACAGTGAAAGCGCTGATCCCCAGTCCGGCATACCAGCTACCGGAGCGGAACTCCATGGTCACGCGGTGGCTGCCAGCCGGCACCGCGACAGCCCGGAACGCATAGTCTGCCCGAAGGAGCTGCGCAGGCTCTCCATCAACCTCCGCCTGCCAGCCCGGATAGAACGGATCGCTGAGGAACAGATAGCCCGCAGTACCGGTCTCAACCTCAATCTCGAGTGAGTTTATCCCGTAGCGCACCACCTCCACGTTGTCCTGAAAACCGCCGTCGAGGGCCATAGCCTCTCCACCTTCGAGCACAACGGTGGTCGCAGGGTCAAACCCAGGCTGATGGATCTGCCCCCAGGCGTCCTCATGGTCAGTCGCAACGACCGCCTGGTGGACCACAAAAGCCCTGGGCAGGACCGTCTCGTTTCGGTAGAGATTCACCTCGGGATCAGCGTCGAAAGCCAGACTGAACTTTTCCCAGTCCAACGTGACCTGCTTGGTTCCGAGAACGTAGCGAACGCCCAGCAGGTCATAGAGCTTTGTTGAGCGCCCACCGGTCCCCTCCATGTAGCGATCCACATCGGCAACCACGAGTGGATTGTCTATCCCTCCCACGTCATCGAGCTCTGCCAGCAGCGCCAGACTGGGCTGCCAGACTCCCCACACGTCGGTCTGAGAGTCGATACGAAAGAGACCCGGTTGATTCTCCAGGAATGCCAGGATCTGGGGATGGTCGAAACCTCCCGTGGGAACCTCGGTCGCCATGTCGGTATAGGCCCCGACTGAAGCGAGATCGAGGAAGATCAGGCCCACAGCCAGCCATGCCAGCGTCCCCCGCCGCAGCCGCCCAGCGCGCCTAGCACCGAGCCATGCCAAGCTGGCCGCCAGCATGAGGAGTGCAAACATCACCCCGCTACCTGCCGCCGATACACGCCAGAATAGAACCGGATCGCCACCCTGTGCCTGGTAGATGGCCAGATAGGCCCACGCCACACCGATCAAGCTCGCTGCAGCGCCAAACCACACCAGCCCTGGCCATACTCTGCGAAATACGCTTCGTGGCATGGGTGCAAGCGGGCCCAGGAGCTGATCTAGCGCCAGCGCGGCCAATGCAGCCAATCCAAAATCCACCACAAAGATGGCGCGGGCCGGGGCGCGAATCTGGGCAAAGCCCGGCAGCAGCCGGTAGGCCCACCCATGCGCGATCGATGCGCCCCCCAACGCCAGCAGAAAGGCCGCTACTGCCAGCGAGACATACAGCACAATCCGTCGGCCCCGGCGCATGAGTACCGCCAGCATCGCCAGGATCAGGGGAAAGATGCCCAAATAGCCCACGGCGACGCGGTCCCATACGCCCCAGTACAGGCTTGGCTCGCGGCTGCTGAACAGGGCCGGCACCAACATCTCGCCCAGCAGCCCCGGCTCCAGAGAGTAGCGCGCGGCCTCCTGGTAGGACAGTCCTGCGCGCGGACTCAGGCGCGCGTATTCAAAGGTAGGCAGCAACACCAGCGCCGAAAGGCCAAGGGCCACCACCGTGGTGACGACCAGCGCCAGGAGTGACCACGCCCATCCGCGTCCCGACCGGCGGGCAGTCGCCGCCTCCACCACGGTAGCGACTACCAGTGCCAGGCCGATGTACAGCGTGATCTGCAGGTGCCCCTCCAGCGTCGAGATGCCAAAGACTGCACCGGCAGCCACCGCTAGGCCCAGGCTGCGCGCCCGCTGCGCCCGCCAGAGAAGCAGGAAGATCAGGGGCAGCCAGGCAGCCACAGCTACCAGGTTCAGGTTGCCAAAGTGAACAATGAACAGATCGGAGAACATGTAGGCGATGGCACCTGCAAGGGCTGCATGGACACGGATCTGGCGCCCGGGTTCAAGATAGCGCAAACAGAGGTACATGAACAGCCCGGCCAGGAATACGTGCAAGACCACCATCCACTGCAGCGTTTCGTAGGCAAACTCTGGGACAACCCAGAAGAGCAGCAGGTTAAGTGGATAGAACAGACCGGCTTGCATGTCGGCGAGAAAGGGCGCCCCGCCGTAGAGATGGGGGTTCCACAGCGGCACAGTCCCGCTCTTCAGGCTGGCAGCTGCAAATCGATAGGTCGGGAAGAGAAAGGAGACCAGGTCCCCACCACCCGCTGGCTTCCAGGCCTCACCCGTAAAAAGAATGCGCCAGTGGAAGCCGATCGCTGCAAGCAGGAGTATGGCGACAGGGAAAAGCTCGCGGACCACAGGATGGCGCTTGGTGCTCATTGGCTGGCTCCTTCGACCTTCCTTACCCCCTTGCCTGCTGTGACCATGGGGGCGTTATCCGGACCGGGATGCAGCCCACTAGCGCACTGCGAAAAAGATGCGCACCAGGCGGACCACGTGGTCGATCTCGCCGTATGAGAGCTGGGGAAAGACGGCAAGCGACAGGGCAGTTGCAGCGGCTTTTTCAGCGTTGGGACAGGCGCCTGCCTCATAGCCGAGATGGCTGTAGGCTTCCTGCCGATGGACGCCCATCGGATAGTGAACGCCCGTCGACACCCCTGTTCCGGCGAGATAGTCGCGCAACCCATCCCGGAGGACGGTGCGGATCGCGTAGACGTAGTAGACCTGTTCCACTCCTTCGGGCGTCGCAGGCAAAGCCAAGCCATCGCAGCCGTCGAGTCCCGCGTGGTAACGAGCCGCGAGGCTACGCCGCTGTTCGTTCCAGCGGTCAAGATGTGCCAGCTTGACGCGCAGGATAGCCGCCTGTATCTCGTCGAGACGGCTGTTGGTGCCCAGCAGTTCGTGGTAACCGGTCTGGCGCTGGCCTCCATGGCGCAGCAGGCGAACTTTTCGCGCCAGGGCTGGATCGCGGGTTACGACGGCGCCAGCATCACCAAACGCCCCCAGGTTCTTGCTTGGATAGAAGCTGAAAGCGGCTGCATCTCCCAGTCCTCCCACACGCTTCCCCTGGTAGCGAGCCCCGTGAGCCTGTGAAGCATCCTCTAGGACCAGCAAGTTGTGACGCCGGGCTACTTGTAAAATCGCCGCCATATCAGCCGGGCAGCCGTAGAGATGCACTGGAATTACGGCAGCCGTCTGTGGTCCAGTGGCTGCCTCGAAAGCCTCCGGGTCCAACGTCCCTCTCTCCGCATCCACATCCACAAAGACAGGCGTCGCACCGGTCATTGAGACAGCGAGGGCGGTAAAGGCCGAGGTCAGCGCGGGCACGATCACCTGATCCCCGGGTCCTATGCCAGCGGCACGCAAGGCCAGTTGGATGGCATCCGTGCCATTTCCCACACCCACCGCATGGCTCACGCCGCAGTACGCTGCCCACTCGATCTCAAACCGCTTGACCTCCTCGCCCAGAATGAACCAGCCCCGCTCTACCACCCGTTCAATGGCATCATCAATGCTAGAACGGATGGAGCGGTATTCGCGTTTCAGATCGCGCATGGGAATTCGGGCGGGTGTCATCTCACTCCTCTGCTTTTCGCTCCAGCAACTCAAGGACGCGGTCGAGCTTGGCCGAGATATTGGCCAAGTCCTCCTCACCAGGTTGCGGCCCCGGTTCGGCCGGCTGATCGGGCGGCGCACTTGGTTCTGGTCGGGGCGGCGGTGGCGGGGAAGATGGCTCCACCCCCACATCCTGAAGCTGGAAGGTCACGTCCAGATGACGGGGGCGCTCACCCTCCAGCATGCCCAGCCCATCGATCACGTCAGAGGGGCCGGCGTCCTCGGCAACCCAGACAGCGCTTGTCCCCGTGCTGGGAAGGGCATAGCCATCGCCGTACCCCATGCCAAAGCCAATCTCGCCACTGGAATTGGTCACACCGTAGACGCCGCGTTCATGCCAGCGGCTGGCGGGTGGTGCCCAGGCAGGCAAAGATGGCCCATCGGGCCAGGCACGCGCTACCCGCACCCCTTCCAGGGCATTGCCCTCCTGATCCAGAACCCAGACCCTCTGAATGGCCGTCCCCTCAACAACCTGAAGACGAACGATGCGAAAGACCTGGCCCGCACCTCCAGAGGCTTCTGCCCTCTGGAGCTGTACTCCGCCAAAGGCAGCACCAAGCCAGTCCCAATCCTGCTCGCTTCCGTGCATATCATAGATCTCGGCCAACTCCACAAGACCCTCCTCGCCACTGGCTTGCCGATAGTCACTCACTGACGGAATTATACCCAAAAGGGACAGCTTTGTAAAGCATAGACGGCCGCCCTCGCCATCGCTCATTTTGTCAATCGACGCAAAAGCGGGTACAATACCCCCGGCGAGTATTAGTACGGATCGAGGATGGAATCATGGAGAAAGTGATCATAATCGGCAGCGGGCCAGCAGGGTTTGCCGCGGCTGTGTACACGGCGCGGGCACAACTGGATCCGCTTATTATCGCAGGACCAGCTCTCGGCGGGCAGGTGGCCATCAGCAGTGAGATCGGCAACTATCCCGGCTTCCCGGAGGATATCGCGGGTGCAGAGCTGGCACAACTCATGCAAAAGCAGGCGGAACGCTTCGGCGCCCGCATGGAGATGGATATCGCCACTCAGACAGACCTCTCCAGCCGGCCGTTCAAGGTAAAAACCTACGGAGAGGAGTACGAGACCCAGGCCCTGATCGTGGCGAGTGGCGCCTCTCCCCGCAAGCTGGGTGTCCCCGGCGAGGCCGAGTACTCGGGGCGTGGCGTGTCCTACTGCGCCACCTGCGACGGCTTTTTCTATATGGGCAAAGAGATCGTGATGATCGGTGGTGGTGATGCTGCCATAGAGGAGGCCGTATTCCTCACGCGCTTTGCCAGCAAGGTGACTGTGATCCACCGCCGGGACCAGCTAAGAGCGGAGAAACTACTGCAGGACCAGGCCTTCCGCAATGAGAAGATCGAGTTTCTGTGGGACACAATCGTGACCGAAATGGTCGGCGAGGATCTACTCACAGGGGTCAAGGTGCGAAACGTCAAGACTGGCGCTGAGAGCCTATTCCCCACACAGGGTGTCTTTGTCGCCATTGGCTACATTCCCAATACTGGGTTCCTGGACGGCCAATTGGCATTGACCGACACCAGCTATGTAGTCGCCGATGCAGACCAGCGTACGAGTGTCGAAGGGGTGTGGGCCGCCGGTGACGTCAGCGACTGGACCTACCGCCAGATAGCTACCTCAGTCGGCGCCGGCTGTAAGGCTGCACTTCAGGTAGAGCACTATATCGCCAAGCTGGAGGATCGAGTCTATCCCGGAGAGCCAGAGCTTGGCCAGGAAAGCACAAGTTCATAACTAGAAGGTTAGGGGAGTTGAAATGGAACAGATA
>JASFLR010000222.1:0-5956 GCA_050117995.1 Anaerolineae bacterium | reverse complement strand
CGGGACAGGTTGTGGGCCCGGGCAACCGCCCATGCGATCGCAGAAGCCAGGAGGAGCAATGCGGCGGCAATCAATACGCTTAGATAGCGCTGTGCCGCATTGGTCAAGTACTCCACACCCCAAGTCAGGTTTGAGAGGCCCGCACTGCTTTTCGCGTAGTACGTGTTGGGCAACCAGTAGCCAAAGTATGCATAACGTGCCAGCATGATTGGCGCCAGCATCGCCACCAGAGTCAACCCGCTGCGAAACGCAAGGCGAATCGACCTGGCCGACAGAGCCAGTAGCGTGAGTAACAATCCAGCAACCAGGGCACCCTCCCAGCGGGTCAGGATGAGCACTGCCAGCAGCGCCGGCAAGCCACACGAGCCAAGGAGCCGAGCTGACTCAACCCTGTAAGCAAGCGAAACGCAAAGGACCAACAATCCTGTGAATAGGATTTGCTCAAGGCCAAGTCGCCTGTAGCTGCTAGCAACATGACTGGTAGGAGGGACCAGTGTGGCTCTAGGTCAAGCCCTTTGGCAAGGAAGTACGTTGTTAGCAGCGCTCCAAGTCCGGAGAGCATGCTGAGCAACTCGCCAATTGCCGGGATGGATTGTCTGGTCAGAGCCAGAATCGATAGGAGCCCTACCCAAATCACGCTGCTAAAACCTTCGACTAGAACTCCGTTGTAGGTCAAACCATTGCCTTCGACCAAGTTTCTCGCGTACACAAAGAAGATGTATGCGTCGTCGCACGTAGCGTAGATTTGCTTAGCATATACGACTGTTAGTGGGAAGGCAATCAGTATGACAAATACGAGAGGCAACCACTGCTGCCAGGTTTGAGGTCTCATCGACTTTGGTGGATGTGCGCGACGTTTTGCCACGATGGTTCTCCAAATGGATCTTGGGTGGTAAACAGCCATGATACCGGCTTCTGCAAAGGCGATGCCAACTCAAACCATTATACCTGATAGCCCAGCTGAGGGCAATCTCCTGATTCGACTGATTATACGTTCAACTCGGCGGAGTATCGTCTATGCATGGACTATTACAATCTAAGTCGGTGTCTCGAGACAGCGAGATCGATCGGCACAGCTGGCAGAATGGGTACGCAACCGGATTGCAAACGTGGGTAGAGCCTCCATGCTGTCTGTCCAGTAGTTTCTTGACGAATCTTAGATGCAGATGACAGTGGCACTGGAGCTGACACCAGGGGGGGTATGGCTTTGATTCTGGGTAGCGAGACTTCGTGCGGCAGCACGTTCTCGCGAAGCAACTGGAGACCTTTTATCATCGCAGATACATGGTGGCGATGAGAGAGACGCCTCCGCGGGCAGGCACGGGGGCCTGCCCCTACCACATCGATTGGCTGGGTGGCGTGGGTGGGCCGGTCCAGTCCAGGGGGCAGCATGCGGCGCCCCTGCGGTTGGCGGTGCCGGATCATGGAGACGTTTCGGCGGGGGGCGTTCGACTATCACAGATCTATCACCGGCGGCTTCTTGTCTTGAGCTCCTCACCGGCGGCGAATTGCTTGATGGCGCGCACGGTCTGGCGGATGGTGTCCTTGGCTTTTACTTTGCCCATGCCCATCCAGTGCCAGCCCTCCAACGGGGAGGGGAGGAGCAGCTTGGGCGCGGGGCTGGAGGCAAGGGCCCGGGCTGTCTCGTCGCCGGTCACCGCTGCTGACAGTGGGGCGATGATGAGATCGGCCTGGGCGAGAACGTCGGACGCCTCAGCGGCGCTGGCATCCAGCATCTGGAGGTGTAGGCCAGGCAGCTCGCGGCGCAGCTCGTCGAGCAAGTCACTGTCCAGTGCTTCGTCGTCGCCCTCGAGCACGACTACATGCAGCTCGGCCAGGCGTTCAGCCTCGACCGCCTGCACCCGCCGGCCGTCGGCGCGCAGGATCAAGCCATGGTAGATCCAGATGCCGACGGCCATGAGGCTGTAGACCAGGGCCTGGCCTATGTCGGCCAGCAGGTTGTCCGACTGACCCACACCCAGCAGCAGTGCGATCAGCTGGAAAATGACATACACGCCGCTGCCCAGGACTGTCATGGTGGCGATAAAGAGGTAGAGATAGAGGTAGATCTTGCGGGTGACCGATTGGCTCTCTTCATCCCCAGCTTTGCCAGGGGCTGTGGCGGCCAGTTGCACCCGCCGCCAGGGCAGGATCCAAACTGGCAACCCAACGATGATCATGGCTGTGAACCAGGTTATCTCCTCGGGAACGCCGCGTACATAGAGGGCGCCGGCCAGGGTGCGAATCAGCAGGGTGAGGTCGCCGGCTATGCCGGCAAGTAGGGCGCCCAGGCCGATGGCGGCCACGAGGTAGTGATAGAGTCGCTGCACCCAGGCCCCCGCCGCTGGTTCGCTGACCCGTGCCGCATCCTGGCGCAGCACGTAGGCGTGGTAGGCCCATACCAGTCCTGCCCCAAGCAGGATGGATAGGGCTTCGCGGATGTCGCCCCCGCCGGAGCCAGATACGCCCAGCATGCGGCCCAAGCCGTCGGACAGGACGATGGTCAGGGTCGTACAGGTGGCGAGGACCGATAGGAACACGGTCATGTAGAGGTAGATTTTGCGCACTAGCGAGTCGCGCTCTTCTTCATCCGGCCTGGCAAAGAAGCGCTGCGCCAGCCGCCAGAAGATCAGCCACAGGGGCAGGCCCACCATCAGACGCGCTAGCTCAGCGATCACGGCTGATGGGCGGGATATGACGGAGGCGGCGCCGAATTGGAGCATGAGCCAGAGCGACAGATTGGTCACGGCGAGGACCGTCATCGTCAGGCCCGCAGCGCCAAAGCCGTAGATGTACAGCCGCCGGACTGTGGCCCTGCCGTCTGTGTCGAGGATGGTCTGGCTATCCTGCCGCAGGACGCGCCAGTGGTAGTGCCACAGCAAGGTGAGCACGATGATGGCGGCGAGATGGTGGGCGAAAACGCCGCCCCAAGAAAGCGCTGAGTACCGATAGCTCTCCAGCGCCTGACCAAAGGCCCAACCCAGCAAGCCATCAAGCAGGTCGAAGGTGTTGGCCAGGATGGGCCCGAGGAAGGAGGCCATGGCGACGTAGAGATAAAGGCGGCGCAGGATGGCCCCCCGCTCCTCCGGCTGTCGGCGAGCCAGGCGCTGGGCCCACAGCCAGTGGACGAGAAAGATGGGCAGGCCGACGATGATGACGGCGATCTGGAGGGCAGTGTTCTCCAAAGACGTGTATTGGCCCGGCGCTAGCAGGTTTCGCAGCAGCGAGATGATGGCCCAGGCGACGGCTTCTGCGCTGGCGATGCAGGCCAGATAGACGTAGGCACGCCGTACGTTGCTCATGGGGACCTCCTTCTAGGAGAGGCTAAGGGCAGCCCTCCGACCATTTCCAACAACTGGCCCAATAGCGATCGGATTCGGCAACCTTCCAAGCACCCGACCCGCGGCGCAGGGTCATCTCAAATGTGTAGCTGCTTTGCCCGCTCTCGAACAGTCCACCGCGGGAGAATTGGGTACCGCGTACCACGATCGTGGCCCTATCGCCACTGACGTCCACCGATTCAATTGCCAACGACACGTCATGACCATCATAGCCAAAGTTCCAGCGACGGTCCTCTATGTCGCGCTCGAATGCGTCAAGGCTGTCAGGATAGCCGGGCAGTGTGGGCAACAGGTACTCGTAGGCGCGCTCGTACTCATCGAGCTGGAGGGCAAGCAGGTAGTTGTGGGCCACGCCTTCTGGCGTGTTGTCGGGTTGGTAGGCCGGCTGGTTGGGCAGCAGGAGGGCAACCACCAGAACGGCGCCTACGAGCAAGACGATACCGGCGACAATGCCGACAAGGAATTTGTCTGTACCTTTCATGCTGCTACCTCCCCTCGCTGCGCCCGATTCATCGAAGCAGAGGTGCTATGTCACGGCTGGATGCTGGACTGACACCTTGCCCTGATTCTATTATAGCATAGATCTTCCAGCTGCGGCCTGCGACTTTTTGCACACCGGCCGATTGGTGCCGGGGTGCTCGTGGTTCGGTGCTTCTGTTCTCGATGTCGCTGCGATTCAGTCTCCCAGAGGGAAGGGCAGCCACGAATTTCACGAATGGATCGGAGGGGCGTCCGGACATTCACAGGTGGCGTTGGACTGTGGTCCAACGCGAGCTGAGTCTGGGACCCTCACCCCAACCCCTCTCCCGCAGGAGAGGGGCTGTCTCCCGCCTGCCTGTGGAGGCAGGTGGGAGTGGGGCTGTCTCCGGCGGCAATAGACCGCCGGTGCGATGTGTGGTATAATCGCGCCAACGAGGTAAGGATATACGGTAGGTGATGGAGAGATGATCAATCCCGGCAAGAGTTTTCCTCTGGGCGCCACGGTGACTGCCGAGGGCGTCAATTTTAGCGTGTACTCGAAGAACGGCGCGGTGGCAGAGCTGCTGCTATTTGACGATGCGGAGGATGCTCAGCCGGCCCGGGTGGTCGCCTTCGACCCTGTGGAGAACCGGACTTTTCACTTCTGGCACATGTTTGTGCCCGATCTCAAGCCGGGCCAAGTGTATGCCTACCGCATACACGGGCCCAAGGCACCGCAGGTTGGACACCGTTTCGATGCGGACAAGGTGCTGCTGGATCCCTATGGGCGGGCGGTGGTCGTGCCGGACAGCTACAGCCGGGAGGCGGCCTCGCGGCCGGGGGATAATGCCGCGACGGCGATGAGAAGCGTGGTCGTCGACCCGTCTGCGTACGATTGGGAGGGCGACGCGCCGCTCAAGCGATCCTTCACGCGCACGGTGATCTATGAGATGCACGTGGGCGGCTTTACTAGTGACCCGAGCTCGAGGCTTCCGCCAGAGCTGCGCGGTACCTACGCGGGGCTGATGGCCAAGATTCCATACTTGCAGGAGCTGGGCATCACTGCCGTCGAGCTGCTGCCGGTATTCCAATTCGACGAGCAGGAGGCGCCGCAAGGCTTGACTAATTACTGGGGTTACAATCCGATCTCTTTTTTTGCGCCGCACTCGGCCTACAGTTCGCGGCAGGATCCGCTGGGGGTGCTTGACGAGTTCCGGGATATGGTCAAGGCGCTGCACCGGGCTGGCATTGAGGTAATCCTGGATGTGGTCTACAATCACACGGCTGAGAGCGATCACAACGGGCCTACGCTGTGCTTCAAAGGGCTGGAGAACAGCGCCTACTATATCCTGGAGGACGGTGGGGCCCGCTACGCGAACTATAGCGGCACGGGGAATACGCTAAACGCCAATCAGTCGGTCGTCCGGCGGCTGATCCTGGACAGTCTGCACTATTGGGTCAAAGAGATGCACGTGGATGGCTTTCGTTTTGACCTGGCCTCAATCCTCTCGCGAGACGAGGAAGGGCAGCCGCTGGCGAACCCGCCGGTGATATGGGATATCGAGACCGATCCGGTGCTGGCTGGCACCAAGTTGATCGCCGAGGCCTGGGACGCGGCGGGGCTCTACCAGGTGGGTACCTTTGTGGGCGACCGCTGGAAAGAATGGAACGGGCAGTTTCGCGATGACGTGCGCAGCTTTCTCCGGGGCGACAATGCCACAGTGACCAAGATGGCCGCCCGCTTTTTGGCCAGCCCAGATCTGTATGCCCACGAGGAGCGGGAGCCGGAGCAGAGTATCAATTTCGTGACCTGCCACGATGGGTTCACGCTGAACGATGTCGTCTCTTACGAGCGCAAGCACAACGAAGCCAATAGGGAAGGAAACCGTGACGGTCACAACCACAACTTGACCCGGAACTATGGGGTCGAAGGCCCCACCGACGACCCGGAGATCGAACGGGTGCGCGTCCAGCAGATCAAGAATTTCTTCACGCTCACCCTGTTGGCCCTGGGGGTGCCGATGCTGCTCATGGGCGACGAGGTGCGGCGCACGCAGCGCGGCAACAATAATGTCTACTGCCAGGACAACGAGATTAGCTGGTTCGACTGGACGCTGGTCGAGGAGAACTCGGACCTCCACCGCTTTGTGAAGCAC
>JASFLR010000221.1:0-5956 GCA_050117995.1 Anaerolineae bacterium | reverse complement strand
CACGGGAGTGGGTCGGTAGCCGTAGATGGCTTGCGCTTTGAGCTGGACCTTGCCTTTACTCCCATTCTCCGCGTCGACTATCATCCGGCAGCTGGGCTCGCCTTGATCGGTGCTGGGTTGTTCCTGGTTGCCTTTGTCGTCGGCTGGCTCATTCCCCCCCGCCTGTTATGGATTGCCGCTGCAGAGGCACAGGAGCAGCCCAGTTTGGTGCGGTTCATGGCGCTACCTGGTGCCGGAGCGCAATCGTGGCTTTCGCACCTTGTCAAGTTGTTCCGGGAGGCGCTGCATGATGACGCCTGAGATCTGGGTCGTGATCGCCGTCGTGCTTCTGGGACTCGCCGCGGTTTCTGGCGGGCTGGAGATGGCCATCCTCCGGGGACGGTGGGATGCAGTTGTCTTTGCAAGCAGGGTGGCAGCGCTGGCAGCCCTGGTCGCGGCAGCCATCGCGCACGGGCAGTGGTCGGCGGCTGATCCCCGACAGGCCATGCTGGGCCTCGTAGCAGCCATGCTGGCCATTCATCTCTTGCTGGCTTGGCGTCGGGGCGCGGGCACTGCGGGCCCAGTGGTGGACCTCGCCGCCATCGTGCTCAGCCTGGTGGGCGCATTCGTGGTTGGCGCTGGCTCTTCAGGGTTCATCTGTGTGCAACTGGCCGAACTCTACCAGGCCCAGTGGATTCTCCTCTCGGTGGGCGGGGGCAGTGTGTTGGTTGCTGCCTGTGCTGGCCTGATGCTGCTATTGAGGAAGGGGCTTCTGTCCCGTGACTGGGGGCTAGCGCTTCCAGGATGGAGCCTTCTCTATGGCCTCTTGGCGCAGGCCGTCATCTTGGCCCTGGCAGCCTTGGGCAGTGGGCTCGTTATCGGTGTCTGGTGGGCATGGCGGATATTGGGCACGTTGGGGAGCGATAGCGCCCGCGAAGTTTGGATGGCCGTGGCCTGGCTGATCACAGCCATGAGCGTGCTTGCCTGGCAGTTGGATACCCGCAGGAGCCGCTGGGCTGCGGCACTGGTCTTGGTGGCAGCTATAGCCGTGCTGATCGGCCTGCTTCTGCCGGTGGACCTGCCCGCAGCTGGGATCTAGGAGAGAGAAGATGCAACCGGTTGTGGTCGGCGTAGCTGGGGGGACGGGCTCGGGCAAGACAACAGTGGCTACAGAGATTCTCAGGCGGGCCGGCACGGATAACATTTCGTTTATCCAGCACGATGCGTACTACAAGGACCTGAGCGATCTACCCATGGCCCAACGTGCCATGCAGAACTTTGACCATCCTGATGCCCTGGACAACGCTCTGCTCATCTCTCACCTGCAGGAACTCAAAGCGGGGCGGCCCATTGAGCTGCCGGTCTATGACTTTACGACGCATTCTCGGACCAGCAGAACCGTGACGGTAGAACCTTTCCCGGTCATCCTGGTCGAGGGCATTCTCATCTTTGCCGATGAGGAACTGCGCCAACTGATGGACGTCCGCATCTATGTGGACACTGATGCCGACATCCGCTTCATACGGCGCCTCCAGCGCGATATTGCCGAGCGCGGCAGGACGATGGAATCAGTCATCCACCAGTACCTGGCAACGGTTCGTCCCATGCACCAGGAGTACGTCGAGCCCAGCAAGCGACATGCCAATGTCATCATCCCCGAGGGTGGCTTTAACGAGGTCGCCATGGAGATGATCGCCGCCCGGATCAGGGCATTGCTTCGCGGCGGATGCGAGTAGGCTCTCCAATCCAGGCCGGGCACAGCATGCTGGCAGCACCGAGCTTGTTTGGACTGGTTGGATTATGCTATCAGGCGTTTGACCAATCTCTTGTTCTGTGGTACGATCCTGGTGGTCGTGCTAGACGGGGAACTGGCGGTGCCCTGTACCCGCAAACCGCCGTAGCGGGGTCGAATTCCCCCTCGAGGGCTAAGGGACGGTCGGGACTGCCAAGTTAAGTGGCGTAGAAGGTTGGGTCCTGCGCGGCAGGAGCCTGTGAACCCCGCCAGGTCCGGAAGGAAGCAACGGTAAGCAGGTACTTCTGGGTGCCGCAGGGTTGCCTGGCCGGAGCAGGCTGACATTGGTAAGCCGGCTTTCTCGGTTCGACAGGGGGTGCACGACCAGCACTTATCGTGAGCTGGAGTGGAGAGCCGCAGAAGGACGAGCTTGGACTCGGACTGGCTTTGCCGCCCAGCTCGCTTCTTTGCAGAGCTGGGTGGGGCGTTGCGTCGACAGCGCCCAGGCTGTTTTTTCGAGCTGTGATCAGGGATAGTACCGGTATGGCCTGGGAGGGCATGGAGCAAGACGGACAGGTAGTAGTAGTAGGCGGTGGGGCAGCGGGGCTGATGGCAGCCGGACAGGCGGCGGCAGCCGGCGCAGAGGTGCTCGTGCTGGAGCGAATGGCCCGCCTGGGCACCAAGCTGCGCATCACGGGCAAGGGCCGTTGCAACCTTACCAACATGGCTGCGTTCGACGAGTTCCTGGCCCACTTTGCTTTCCTGGGCAGTGAGGGCGAGTCCCGGTATTTTCTGCGTAACGCCTTTGCTCGTTTCTTTGCGCCGGACCTGGTTGCGTTCTTTGAGGGCCTTGGTGTGGAGACGGTGGTTGAGCGTGGCGAGCGGGTCTTTCCCGCAAGCAGCGACGCGCACCAGGTGGCCGAGGCGCTGGCGGGCTTTGCCAGGCAGCAGGGGGCCCGAGTACGCTTTCAGTGCCGCGCTGAGGACCTTTTGTGCGAGGGTCGCCAGGTCCGGGGCGTGTCGCTGCAGGGCGGTGAGCGGGTGAGCGCTGGAGCGGTCATCATCGCTACCGGAGGGGCTTCTTATCCCAAGACAGGTTCCAGCGGAGATGGCTACAAACTCGCTGGTGGGGTGGGGCACACTATTGTGCCCATTCGCCCGGCCCTGGTGCCCTTGGTCATCGCCGGTCCCGAGCCCAGGGCTATGATGGGTTTGTCCTTGCGGAACGTCGAGGTAAGTCTACTGCTCGATGGTGTGGAATCCGCCCGGGACTTTGGCGAGATGCTGTTCACGCACTATGGCGTGTCCGGGCCGATCATCCTGACCTTGAGTGGGCCTGCCGTGGCCCTACTTGGGCGCGGGCAGCTGGAGATGAGCATCAATTTAAAGCCGGCCCTGAGTCCGGAGAAACTGGATGCTAGGCTGTTGCGCGATCTGGATCGATACGGCAAGCGGGCCTACCGCAACGTGCTCAAGGGTCTGCTTCCGCAAAAGATGATTGATGTCATCGTGGCGCGCACTGGCATACCGCCGGACAAGCCTGCCCACCAGATCACGTCTGAGGAGCGCGGGCGGTTGCGCGGGTTGCTACACGATTTTCGCCTGACGGTCACTGGGCACCGGCCTCTGGATGAGGCGATCGTCACGGCTGGCGGCCTGGACACCCGGGAGGTCGATCCGCGCACTATGGCTTCGCGATTGGTAAAGGGGCTCTATTTTGCCGGTGAGGTGCTCGACGTCCAGGCTGACACTGGCGGGTATAATCTCCAGGCAGCCTTTTCGACGGGCTATGTAGCCGGTCAGGCGGCGGCCCGCTTTGTGGCTGATGGGTGAGTGGAAGAAACGCCAACTGGTCGTCTGGAGGAGAACTGGCTTGGGCTTTGTCGGTTGGATATGGATAGTGCAATTGCAGGGAAGGGATCCCTTTGGCTTCGGAAGCTCTCGCTGAAAGACGTCTAATCCGGACCATGCCGCAGTGGCTCCAAGGGCTGCTGGTGCTGGCCCTTGTGGCAGGAGTGTTGGGCTTGCTGTGCATGGGCCTGGTCCAGACTGGCTCCCCTCTCGTCTTGGAGGTGGATGGTCAGCGACAGGAGCTGCGCACCCACGCGTACACAGTGGGCGAGGCGCTGCGCCGGGCCGGCCTGGACCTGTTTCCCGAAGATGTGGTAGCGCCGGGGTTGGAGACGCCTTTGCAGCCTGGCCTCGTCATCGAGGTAAGGCGCGCTCGCGTCGTGCATGTCCATGCCGATGGCGATGCTCACCAACTCCGCACGCAGGCAGCCACAGTGCGGGAGGTGCTTTCTGAAGCCGGGCTGCAGCTCGGTCCTGCCGACGAGGTCTGGCTCGACGGGCAGTGTGTGGAGCCTGACACTTCCCTGTGGGACCGCAATCTGGCTGCTGGGGACGCTCCGAGTTCCCGCGGCGGGGCGGGCAGCGTGACCCGCAATGATAGGGATGCTCCGCCAGTGGTCGCCGTTCGGCGGGCGGTTTCCATGATCCTGGACGATGATGGGCAGACGACCACCCTCCACACCATGTCGGAGACGGTGGGCCAGTTGCTGCAAGAGCATGGTGTGACACTCTACTTGGGCGACGAGGTTGAGCCGGGACTCCAGGAGCGGGTGGTTGCTAGCGGGACAGTCACCATCCGTCGCTCGGTGCCCATCGAGATCGAGGTGGATGGGCGCATGATCCGTACGCGCACCCGCGCCGAGACGGTATCGGGTGCCCTGGGCCGGGAAGGGGTCGCGCTGTTGGGCAAGGACCGTGTTGAACCAGGGCTGTCGACTCTTGTGCGATCCGGGATGACGATCGAGGTAGTTCGCGTTCGCGAGGAGTTGGTCGTCGAGTTCGATCCCATCCCCTTCAAGACCGAGTGGGTGGCCGACCCTGAAGTAGAGATTGACAATATCCGTTTGGTTCGGGCTGGCGAGGTCGGGCTGACCAAGCGTCGTTACCGGGTTTCGTATGAGAATGGCGAGGAGGTGCAGCGCTTTCTGGAGGATAGCTGGACCGAGCGTCCGCCGGTCACCAAGACGATGGCCTACGGCACCAAGATCGTGATCCGGACCATGGACACGCCCGACGGGCCGATCGAGTACTGGCGCAAGATGCGTGTGTATACCACCTCCTACACCGCTGCCACCTGTGGCAAGACCCGCGACCACCCCCGGTACGGGTACACGCGCCTGGGTTGGTGGCTCACCAAGGGCATTGCTGCCGTGGATCCAGAAGTTATCCCCCTAAAGACCAAGATGTACGTGCCTGGCTATGGGCCTGCTATCGCTGGCGACACAGGGGGTGGGGTCAAGGGCAAATTTGTCGATCTCGGGTACGATGAGGGCAAGTACCAGTCGTGGCACTGGTGGAGTGACATCTATCTGCTCACCCCGGTGCCCCCTGCGAACAAGATCCGCTGGATCCTGCCCGACTATCCCAGATTTCCAGACCGGCGGCGGTGATGATCGGCCCAAGGTGGCTAGATCCTGCCCTGTCCGGCAGCCGGACGGCCCAGGGGTGCCGAAGGCTCACCGGTCCCGGACCGCGGTCGAGGCACCGGTGACCGAGAGTGTTGCCGCGCTGTTGCGCGCCCGGGGCCTTCGTCCCCGGAAGAGGTTGGGCCAGAACTTTCTCACCGATCCTGTGGCGCTCGAGCGCATTGTCGCTACCGCCGACCTCGCCCCCAGTGACCTGGTGGTGGAGGTGGGGGCCGGTGTCGGCACGCTAACCGGCCCACTGGCCGAGCGTGCCGCGCGGGTACTTGCCCTGGAGCTCGACGATGGACTGGTAGATATCCTCCGCGAACGCTTCTCCGCGTTTCCCAACGTTGAGATCATTCATGGCGATGTCCTCCGCCTTTCCCTGTCCGATCTCGTTGAGGGGTCCTACAAGGTTGTCGGCAACTTGCCCTACTATATCACCTCGGCGGTGCTGCGTCGCTTCCTGAGCGGCACACCCCGTCCCCGGCTCATGGTAGTCACCGTGCAGCGCGAGGTCGCCGAGCGCGCGGTAGCCGAACCGGGCGAGATGAGCCTTCTTGCCGTGAGTGTTCAGTTCTACGGGCAACCGAGCATTGTAGCCCGGATTCCTGCTGGTGCCTTTTATCCTGTGCCCAAGGTGGATTCTGCCGTCATGCGGATCGACATCGGTGAGCAACCAGTCGTGCATCTGGGCGAGGGTATCGACGAGGCAGAGTTCTTTCGCGTTGTGCGTGCGGGGTTCTCTCAGAAGCGCAAGAAACTGCGC
>JASFLR010000220.1:0-5980 GCA_050117995.1 Anaerolineae bacterium | reverse complement strand
CAGGGCAAGCTGGTGGCCGTCCTGTCTGGCGAGATCTTTGACGTAGCAGTGGACATTCGCCAAGGCTCGCCGACTTTTGGCCACTGGGTAGGTGCTACGCTGTCCGCCGATAGTTTCAACATGCTCTACGTCCCGGTCGGTTTCGCCCACGGCTTTTGCGTGCTCAGCGAGCGAGCCGACGTACTCTATAAAGTGACGGCCGAGTATGCAGCCAATCTGGACCGCGGGATCCGGTGGGATGATCCGCAGATAGGGATCGTTTGGCCGATCGCCGGCCCCATCCTGTCCGAAAAAGACGCGGCGTTGCCCCTCCTCCACGATGCAGAAAATAGCTTTTGGTTTGAGTAGAAACTGATATGCG
Source organism: Anaerolineae bacterium (assembly GCA_050117995.1). GTDB lineage: Bacteria > Chloroflexota > Anaerolineae > JAAYZQ01 > JAAYZQ01 > JBFFCR01. The sequence continues at coordinate 5,619 of JASFLR010000220.1, read as the reverse complement.
TTACTATTTGTGGACCATTGGCTGCCAGATGAACTTTGCCGACTCGCGCAAAGCAGCCGAGGAGCTGGCCAAACTCGGCTACCAGGAGGCCGACCGGCCCCGGGATGCTGATCTGATCCTACTCAATACCTGCGTCGTGCGCCAGAGTGCCGAGGACAAGGTCATTGGACGGCTCACCTCACTGCAAGGACTGAAGCGGCGCAGGCCAGAGATCAAACTGGCTCTGATGGGCTGCTTTGTGGGCGAGATCCCGGAACTCCAGAACCGCTACCCCTGGGTGGATGCCTTTATCAAACCCTCCGACGTCCCTGCCGTCATCGAGTTGGCCCGCGAACAGGGCGTCCACGGCCCCATTTCGAACCTGTCGATTTCGCAGCACCGGGTCCCTGTCACCGTCGGCGTGCCCATCAGCTATGGCTGCGATCATCTGTGCACCTACTGTATCGTGCGCCTGCGACGTGGCGCGGAGGTCAGCCGCCCTGTGGACGAAATTGTGAGCGAGGTACAGGGCCTAGCACAGCGCGGCGTAAGAGAGATCACCCTTTTGGGCCAGAACGTCGACTCGTACGGGCACGACCTGGCAGGTGTTGACCGGCGCACTGCCGGCGGTCGCTGGCGCCCGGATCTGGCCGACCTGCTGGAAGCTGTGCACCAAGTGGATGGTCTGGAGCGCATCCGATTCCTGACCTCCCACCCTGCAGACATGACCCAACGCCTCATCGAGACGGCCGCCCGACTGCCCAAGGTCTGCGAACACATGGAAGTGCCCGTCCAGTCGGGTGACGATACTGTGCTGCGGCGAATGGGTCGCGGCCATACCGCGGATGCCTATCGCGCCCTGGTGGCCAGCATCCGCACAGCCATGCCCGGTGGCGGTCTGGCCACCGACGTCATCGTCGGCTTTCCGGGCGAGACAAAGGCCCAATACCAGGCTACCTATCGCCTCCTGGAAGAGCTACGCTTCGACATGGTCCACGTGGCAGCCTACTCACCCCGGCCCGACACACCCGCCGAGCACTTGGTTGACGACGTGCCGCCTGAGGATAAAGAACGCCGACGCAGCGCAGTGGACCGACTCCAGGAGCAGATTGTGGGCGAGATCAACGCCCAGTTGCTGGGGCAGACTGTAGAAGTACTGGTGGAAGGACGGCACAAAGGAAAGTGGAGGGGCCGGACGCGCACCAACAAGCTGGTCTTTTTCGACGTGGACGACCAGGACCGGACCGGTCAACTTGTACTGGTCCGCATCACGCGTACCGGGCCATGGTCCATGCAAGGGGAAGCCGATCCAGCAGTTGATCAACCGAACAGTGTAGAAAGACAAGAAAGAGACAGGCACGGATGAAACGGCTCATCATCAACGCCGATGACTTTGGCTACGACGAAGGCGTAGTGCGTGGCATCATCGAGTTGCACCAACAAGGCGTGATCACCAGTACCACGTGCATGACCAATATGCCAGCCTGGCCTCAAGCTGCTGCCTACCTGCGCAGGCACGCCTCCCTGGGAGCCGGCGTGCACCTGGTGTTCAACGAGGGGCAACCCGTCCTGCCTGTTGAACAGGTACCGGCCCTGGTCGGCGTGGATGGGCAGTTCCTCAATGACAGCCAGATCCTGCGAAGCTTCCGTCCGGGCACAACAGCCCAGCTCCGTGCCGAGTTCCGCGCCCAGATTAAGCGTTTTACCGCAGACGCGGGCCGCCCACCTGATCACCTGGATAACCACTGTGCCGTGTCGTACACACGCCCCGATCGGTTCAAGGTAACACTGGAACTGGCCCAGGAATACAACCTGCCGATCCGCGTCCCCTTTGGCGACGACCTGGGAGAAGAAGCAGCCTTTCTCTCCGAGCGCAATGCGCTGCCTCACTGGATGGTCCGCTGGCTGGGCGCGTACTTTCGCCGTCGCATCGATCGGGCCGGGATCGGGCGCCCCAACGCCTTCCTGATGCAATTCTCCACACCCGGCAACCGCACCCCAGAATACCTACTCTCCCTCCTGGAGGCCCTGCGCAATGGATGGCTCAGCGAACTGCTGGTCCATCCCGGCTATGATGCCGATTGGCGTGAAAAGGATCTGCGCGCCTTACTCGACCCGCGTGTCCGGGAGCGCCTGGAACAACCCGACATCCAGTTGAGCACCTTTGGCGATATCGACTAGCCCGGGCCTCCGGCCCGCAGGAGCAGGCACAGGGACAGCGAGTTGTGCCACAGGATAGAGAGGTTGGCAGAATGGACCCTTCAGCACTCGGTAAGATCATCATAGCCCTGGGCCTATCACTGGTCGTGATCGGCGGGCTGGTATGGGCACTTGGCTGGGCCGATCTGCCGCTGGGCAGATTGCCAGGTGACATCCGCATTGAGGGTGAGAGAGGCTCCTGCTATGCGCCGATCGTAACCATGATCATCCTGAGCGTGGTGCTGACCATCGTGTTGAATATCGTCATCCGTCTCTTGAACCGCTGACGGGGAATTGGGACACATGGAAACGAGCCAATTCGACTATGATCTGCCACAGGAACTGATCGCCCAGACGCCGGTTGAGCCGCGCGATGCCTCGCGGCTGATGGTCGTGCACCGCGATGATGAGCGGATTGAGCACCGCACCTTTCGCCATATCACCGAGTACTTGGAAGCCGGAGACCTGCTGATCCTTAATCAGACCCGCGTCATCCCGGCGCGGCTCTTTGGCCACAAGGCCGGAACCGGGGGCAAAGTGGAGTTGCTCCTGCTTCAGCGGCAGGATGATCAACTCTGGGAGGCATTGGTCCGAGGCAAAGGACTTCGCCCGGGTACAGCCATCGAGCTTGGGGCGCCAGATGGCACGGATACGCTTGCTGCCGAGATTGTTGCCGAGACCGAATCCGGCGGCCGTCTGGTCCGCTTTCGGCAGCCGGTGGGGCCGCTGCTGGACGAGCTGGGAACGATCCCCCTGCCGCCCTACATCCACCAGCCCCTGGCCGACCCTGAGCGCTACCAGACTATCTACGGACGTGTCGAAGGCTCAGTAGCAGCATCCACGGCGGGCCTGCATTTCACCCCAGAGCTACTCGTAGATCTGCGGCGTATGGGGATCGAGATGGCCTTTATCACACTGCAGATCGGTCTCGACACCTTTCGCCCAGTGAAGGAGCGCCGCGTCGAGGATCACAAGATCCATACCGAGTGGTACGAACTCGCTGCACCGGTGGCAGAACAGATCAACCGCGCCAAACTGGAAGGACGGCGCGTAATTGCCATAGGCACGACTGCAGTGCGGGCACTGGAATCGGCCGCGGGTGGCTGCGCCCCAGATGGTAAAGCCTGCGCCTGGCAATCGGTCTCGGCCTATTCCGGCGCCACTGACCTATTCATCTACCCTGGATACCGATTCCGCGTGGTGGATGCGATGGTCACTAACTTTCACTTGCCCCGCAGCACGCTATTGATGCTCGTTTCGGCGTTTTCCGGGCGAGCCCTGATCTTCCAAGCATACCAGCAAGCCATCAAACAGCGCTACCGATTCTTCTCCTTCGGCGATGCCATGCTGCTCCTATAGCGCCCTACCCTGGCATCAACGCCGGAAAAGAGCCCCAAGGAACGCAACTGCTGCAAGCGCAAAGAGGGTATAGCTGGCTACGCCCCCCCCCTGCGTCACATAGATGGCCATTGCCGACAGCAGCAGAGCGGCAAAGACCACCGCGCTGCCGAGCCGGTTGACGGCTGTCTCCACACGGCGCAGCGTCCGCGTGTCTTCCCGGCTCCACACGGTGCGCACTGCCAGCTCGCCACGAGCTGCCTGTCCAAGAAAGCGATCTGCCTTGCCTGGCAGAGAGAGCGCCAACCACGTCATCTTTTGCAGCTCGCCCAGTAGCCCACGCCAATCCCGCTTGGCCTCGTCCGCCGCCATCTCCCGGGCAAAGGGCTCGACCGCTTTCCAGGGATCGAAATCAGGATACAGCGAAGTAGCCATACCGAGCAGTATGGAGATTGCCCTCCCCACGAATAGCAGGTCGGTGGGCAGCTGAAAAGGCATCTCGTACAGGATATCGCGATACTCGTGAGCTAGGCTGTGCAACTCGCTCATAGCCAGTTGCCGCAGCTGTTGGAGCGAGAGATTCGAGTACCGCTGCAACAACTCGTCCTGCACCTGCTCCAGACGGACCAGGTCCGCACCAGGCAAGAGCAAGCCCGCCCCCTGATAGGCACGCACAACCCGACCTGCATCCCGGGTTACAAAGCCCACGAGAATGTCGCGAAAGTGCGGCCTCACCCGCTCAGGGATGGTAGCAACCATACCGAAATCCACAAAGGTGAGCCGGAAAGGCACCCCATCCCTTGCCCCGGAAGCACCACAGTCGCCTAGAATCAACGGCGAGGGCTGGACAAAAAGATTGCCGGGATGTGGGTCGGCATGCACGAAATTATGAACAAAGACCTGCCTCAGGTAGGTTTCGAACAGGCAGCAAGCGACCTCGCGGCGGCTGATGCCCGCCGCCTCAATCGCTTCGAAATCGGAGATCTTGATACTGGCCACGTTCTCCATAATCAGCACCCGGCGCGTTGAGGTTTGGGCAAAGACGCGCGGGATTCTAATTCGGGGGGAATCGGCAAAGTCCCGGGCAAAGTGCTCAGCATGCTCCGCCTCGGCCTCAAAGTCGAGCTCGTTGCGCGTGGTGCTGCTGAACTCATCGAAGAGGCGATCCAGGTTCACTCGACGACCGATGGGCCGGTAACGCTTTAGCCAGCGAATCGCTGTGCCGATCGCCCTCAGATCTGTCTCGACGATCTCTTGGATGCGCGGCCGTTGCACCTTGACGACCACCTCGTCGCCGGTGAGCAAGCGTGCGCGATGGACCTGGGCTAAAGAGGCCGCAGCTTCCGGTTCAGGCGCAAACCAGGGAAAGACCTGGCTGATCTTCTGTCCATACTCAGCCTCGATCACAGCCTGGATATCCTCCAGGCGCTCGGGGGACACCTCATCCTGCAAGCCAGCAAGCTCCTCGGTGACTGCGCGGGGCAGCATGTCCACTCGAATGCTCAGAAATTGGCCCAGCTTGATCAGTACGCCGCCCAACTCCACCGCCAGGCCCCGGTAGCGGCGGGCAATCCTCTGCCACCGTCTCGTCGCCGAGCGTTCCACAAGGCCCCGGCCCAGGAGGCCGCGCAGGATGATCTCCCAGAAGACAAAGTGGGCAAACACACCAGCAAAATAGCGCACCACACGCAGATAGCGGCGGAGATCAAAGGGGACGTTGCTCGGTTTTGCTGGCTCCGTGCGATAGGTTGTGCCGGAGCTTGGTGCATCATTCATGAACGGTAGCCCTCCACGGGGCGCGAAGGTCCTTGCTATCCAGTCCTACTCGGTAATCTCACCTACCCGACCGCTTACCGCGCTGATCAGATCCTCGCTGGCCAGTTCGAGACCTGTGTCGTGCCGGCCCGCGCTGATACTCACTCGAGCTTCTTCAAGGATATGGTGATCCACGTAGATCGGCACGTCGGACCGCCGCAATCCCAGCGGCGCCACTGCCCCGATCTGATATCCCGTGATCCGCGGCACATCGGATTCAGGGGCCATCTCCAAAGTCTTGACCTCAACCAACCGGGCCAGCTTCTTCAAGCTAAGACGCCGGTCCCC
>JASFLR010000219.1:0-5983 GCA_050117995.1 Anaerolineae bacterium | reverse complement strand
CGCCTGCAGCTCGGGATCCAGCGATTCGATATACTCCTCCGGCAGAACCTCCAGCACGTCCTGGGGCATGGCCAGCAGCATTTCGGGTGTGAGTTCTGCCAGTGCTTCGGGAGTCCTGGAGAGGATGTTCCTCATGATGAGGGGGGTGAGATCGTCTGTCGTCTCGAGTTTGACGCCCCAGCCAGCGGCGCCCTCTGTCCACGACTCGGGCAACGGCACCGGTCCCTCCTGCGCAGCTGCCTCTTCTTCCGGCGGCACGGCAGCAGCGGCTCGCTCAGCCAGTTGTGCCTGCAGGTCAGTGTCGAGGGACTGGATGTACTCCTCGGGGACGGCTGCCAGCGCGTCCAGCGGCATGGCGAGCAGCATCTCGGGTGTGAGCTCGTCCAGCATCTGGGGCGCCATGCCGGCTATCACCGTCACCATCTGTGCTGTCAGATCGGCGGTGGTGGTGAGCGTCATGCCCTGGGCCGCGGCAGCCTGCACCCACGACTCGGGCAAGGCGACAGGCTCGGGCTCAGCAGCTGTCTCTTCCTCTACGGCGCCTTCCGAATCGGCTCGCTCAGCCAGTTGCGCCTGCAGTTCGGCGTCGATGGATTGGACGTACTCCTCGGGGAGGGCTGCAAGCGCGTCCAGCGGCATGGCGAGCAGCATCTCGGGTGTGAGCTCGTCCAGCATCTGGGGCGCCATGCCGGCTATCGCCGTCACCATCTGTGCTGTCAGATCGGCGGTGGTGGTGAGCGTCATGCCCTGGGCCGCGGCAGCCTGCACCCACGACTCGGGCAAGACGACAGGCTCGGGCTCGGCAGCTGTCTCTTCTTCTACGGCGCCTTGCGAATCGGCTCGCTCAGCCAGTTGCGCCTGCAGTTCGGCGTCAATGGATTGGACGTACTCCTCGGGGAGGGCTGCAAGCGCGTCCAGCTGCATGGCGAGCAGCATCTCGGGCGTGAGTTCGTCCAGCATCTGGGGTGCCATGCCGGCTATCGCCGTCACCATTTGTGCCGTCAGATCGGCGGTGGTGGTCAGGGTCATGCCCTGGGCCGCGGCAGCCTGCACCCACGACTCGGGCAGGTCGACAGGCTCAGGCTCCTCTAGCTCTGTCACTGCAGCTTCTTCGGCGGTTGGCGTAGGTGGCACCTCGGTGGGCGTGGCTGTCGGCTCTGTGGTTGGTGTAGGAGAGGGTTCCATCGTAGGCGTGGCCGTTGGCTCCTCAGTCGGGGTCGGCTCAACGGCTGCTACCTGTTCGGTGGGCAGTTCTTGCCCGCCGCTGATCTGGACAGCCGCCACGCCGGGGATCTCGTCGATCACAGGCAGGATGTCGGACTCGACCAGTACCTTGAGTTCAGACAGCGAGAGTTCGTCGGACGATATGCTGCCATAGACGGCTGGCAGATCGTCCATGCCGAATGTCAGCAATTCGGGCGTTTCCATGCCCTCTGGATAGCTCAATGCCTCGTAGGCTGCCTGGATCTCGCCCCTGAAGTCCTCCATGTCCAGGCCAAACTCGCTCTGCACCTGGACGACAGACACGCCGCTAGAGGTCGTGGATTCGACGTTCACCACCCCCTCAATGTCCTTGACGGCATCCTCGATAGGGATGGTGACCTCATCGCGCATATCCTCCGGCTCCATGCCCGAGTTAAGGGCGACGATGATCGTCGTGGGGAACTCGATGCTAGGTATCAGCTCCTGGTTCAGTTGGACGAGAGCGATGACGCCTGCCACGAGGGCCACAATGGCCAAAACGATAGTGACCCACTTGAAGCGCAGCGATGCGCGGGTCAGACGGTCGATGAGCGTTTGAAGCATAAGGTTTCGCCTCCGATTGCTTTGCGCAGTAGTTTGGTGCGGCAGCCAGCCTGCCGCGAGTCGTTATTCTGTGCCGATGCCGTCAAAGAGGGTCTCAATCGCCAGGTCCACATCCTGCTGGAGGGTCGTCCTGGCCTTGGTATAGAGACGGCGAACCGCCAGGGCGTTGACCATGCCCATCATCAGCATCCCGGTGTGCGCGCTGGGCAACTGGCGGACCTCTCCGGCTGCGATCCCATCCTCGACGATAGCCGCAATCGCCTCCGGTATCTGGTCGCTCAGATCGGGAAGCAGCCGGGCGATATCCTCCGGGTCAAAGTGAGCCGCATCGCGCAGCAGCGTCTGCAACAAGTTCTCAGAGTGCAGGATGACTCTTGCGTATGCGATCGCAACCTGCAAAAGGCGGGTTCGGCAGCTTCCCTCGCCAGGATCCGCCTCGTGCAGGTGTTCGACGACGGCTGCGATATACGATCGCAGCACCTCCGCGTAGAGGTTTTGCTTGTTGCCAAAATGGTAGTACAGGGCTGCATTGGAGACGCCGCAGGCCCGGACGATGTCGCGGATGGACGCACCGTGATAGCCGTGAGCGGCAAAGAGCCCCTGCGCAGCCTCCAGGATGCACTTGCGTGTCGCCAGCGAGTTCCTGTCTTCCATCGGTCCCCCTGATCGGGCTTTTACTGAACGTTCGTTTAGCACAGGCGGTGATTCTACCATGGGGGGCAGGGGCTGTCAACCCGGTGAAGCGGGATGGCAGCAATTCTCAGTATGGAAGCCATGCGAACCCATCGCTCCCACCGGATCGTCAGATCCGGTGGCAAGAGGCATGGATCTGACGATCCATGCAGAGCAGATGGTTGGATTTGGCCTGTTGGTCGGTCATATTGCTCATTACTAGGCGGGTTGGTTAGGACTGCGCCAGTTACGCCTGTAGGCGGCGCGTGAGGTCCTCCCAGCCTTTCGTGTCGTGCAGGCTGGTCAGGTGTTCCGACGCGAGCAGGCGCTCCAGGTCGTCAAAGCCGCGGTCGATGGCCTGGCCCAGATAGTCGAGGGCAGTTGTGTGATGCCCCAGCAGCGCCGAGGCGCAGGCCGCGTTCCAGCAGACCCACAGCGGAGCGTCGCCCTTCGCCATCGCCTCTTTGTAGCGGGTGACGGCCTGGTCGCACTCCCCTTGCTGAAAGGCGATGTTGCCATGGACAGCGTGGTTGATAGTGGCATCAAAGTAGGCCAGGCGCACAGGATACTCGACGCGCCTGCTGAAGCCCAGCTTGCGCGCCGTTGCCGCAGAGGCGACGTTGTTGGCGTAGCAGTGCCAGCCTACCTGGGTGAACCCCTGCGATGCGGCGTGTTCCAGCAGTGCCAGGCCCGTCGCAGTTGCCAGTCCCTGCCGGCGGTAGGGCTCAAAGGTGGCGATACCTACCTCGCAGCGGCTCCCGGTGTTGTACTCGGATAGGCACCAGCCCGACACGTCATTGCCGTGGAGCAGGCAGTAGCCAAAGCTCTTTTCGAGGAAATCGGGCACCGAGTCCCGCTCCGAGCGCAGCTCTTCGATTAGGTCGTCCCGGTTGCCCAGGGTCTCGTCTGCCAATAGCTCCTCATCGACATAACGCAGGCTGAACCCCTCGGGCAGCGCTTGCTGTGCAGTGCCCTCCATGCTCGTTGGTAGCTCTAGTGCATAGTACTCCCGCCCAGCGCGGATCGGGTCCAGGTCCGCCAGCAGGTCGTCCAGGGTTTTCTCCCAGGCGCCAGCGGGCTCGTAATAGAGCACAAATACCTCGCTGGCTGGTGCCAGTTCAGCCAGGAAATGGGGCAGGCGCTCGTCAAAGGCACGGTCGCTAGGTGAGCCGGCGAGGAAGACGCGCCCCCCGTGCCTGGTCAGGGCGACCCGCGGACGGTCCACGTTATCGACATAAATCTCTGCCGGGAAGCTCCCTGCCAGGATGGCCTGGACGGCGAGGTTGTAGTGCATGGCCTCAAACCGGGGCCGGACCCGTTCGATTGCGTGTGGTGGTAGTTGGCGCACTCGGTGTCTCCTGGTGGGGTTGGTCTCCTCAGAGTGCTTTCAAGCCCTCTTCTGCACCCATGCACTGGACAGGAAGAGGACGCCGACCAGAAAGGCCGGGCCGGAGATGAGCAGGTAGGCAATCCAGTCCCCTTCGCGGAAGACCAGAATGTAGATCAGGCCCAGGACGAGGAACAGTATGCCGCCGGCCCACTGCCAGCGCCAGCCGATGGCAAGGGCGAGGAGAACGACGGCAGTTGGCACCATGTGCATCGCCAGGGCTACGATCGTCTCCCAGAATGTGTAGCCCGCGCCAAAGACGTCGAGGGCAAAGATGCTGATAAAGGCAGCGAACAGAATAGCGAGCACGCGCGGTGCCCAGAGCAACAAGCGATTGGCGGGCTTGTTCATAGGTCTCTCCTCCTCACGGGATCACTTCTCATACAGACTCCATCAAGGGATAGAACGGGGGCGCCTGTCCTGCAGCATCCTCATGGGGCTACTCGAACCGGAAGCGCCAGATGGCGACGCCGAAAAAGGCGACAGCGAAGCCCAGCAGGATGGCTGCCGGCAGCAGAACAGAGCTAAAGCCCAGCCCGCGGACCACGATATTCTCAAAGCCGTCGATGGCCCAGGCAGTGGGCATCAGGTGACCGACTGTCTGGAAGGCCCGGCTGGTGAACTCCAGGGGCATCCAGGCGCCGCCCAAGCCCGATAGGACTAGCATGATGCCAATGGTGTAGATCACGATCTGCTCCTCCGTCCGGGCAAAGATGCCGATGAGCAAACCGAGGCTGGCGGCCCAGAACGCGGTGATCAGTAGCATGAGCAGCGAGCCCAGCGGCTCCCGCAGGTATTCGACACCCAGCAACAGTTGGCCAAAGAGGATCAGCACGGCGAGCTGGGCCAGGATCATGAGGAACATGGCCAGAAAATGCCCCAGGATAATCTCCATCCGGGCGACGGGCGTAGTCAACAGGCGGCGCATGGTCCCGCTCTTGCGTTCCACGACGATGAGCTCGGCAGCGCCTATCAAGCCCGCCATGGCAAACTGGACCATGATCCCGGCGGACGAGTGCGCATAGTCATTGCCTGTGCCCGGCTCCTCTTCCTCTTCGTCCGCCATAGCACCGGACGGGTTCGAGGTTACCGTCAGCGGCGGGTCGTCCCATGCCTCGATGGCGCGGTCCAGGCTCTCGGTCCAGAATTCCCCGTTCGCGGTCCCGCCTCCAGACCTGTATGCCTGGTTCGTCAGATTCGCCGTCTCGATGGCACCCAACAGCCGCATTTGGGCAACCTGGAGCCCGCTTTGGGCCGCCTGCCCTGCGTTCGAACTCGGGTCGATGATGACGATCGGCTTGACCGTTCCGTTTCCATTATCAGACGGTGCCTGCGCGCCAAAGCCAGCCGGCACGACGATGGCAGCTGCCAGCTCTTCGTCCGCGACCTGTGCCTCCGCCTCCTCGATGTCGCCATCGTCTAGAACCACGGGACGGATCGACTCGGACGATTGAAGCAGCGAAAGCAGGCGAGTGCTCAGGATGCTACCTCCGTCCTGGTCGATATACCCCACCGGCAGGCGCGGATCGTCGCCGCCTCCCCCACTAAAGACGTAGGCAAAGAGCAGGGTGAATCCAATGGGCATGAGCAGCAGGAAAAGGGCTGTCCGCCAGTCAAAGATCAACTGGCGAATATCCTTGAGAGCGATGTCGAGTACGCGCATAGCGATTCTCCTACGTTCCGAGCCCCGTCAGGCGTACCTGTTGCGGAATTTCAGGACGCCTACGGCGAAAAAGACAATGCCCGCCGCCAGCATGACCGCTACTGTGGGCAGCACTTCCCCGAACCCCGCGCCGTCCAGCAGGAGGCGCCAGGCGCGAACGGCCCATCCCTGGGGCACGGTCAGCGACACGGTGTTTGTGGCATTCGAGGTTGTGGGGACGGTACCGGTGAATACCGTGATCATGCCCAGCATGCCCATGACTGTCATAACACCGCCGTAGATGATGCCCCCCTGGCGGGTATCCCGCAGGAATGAAGTGATAAAGATGCCAAAGCTCGAGGCCAGGACCACCAGGGCCACGGTAACGGCAGCCACCGGCAAGGGGTCGCCCCAGTCCACGCCAAAGAGGAGCCCGGAGATGATGACCAGCACCACCACCTGCACTGCCAGGAGCA
>JASFLR010000218.1:0-5992 GCA_050117995.1 Anaerolineae bacterium | reverse complement strand
CGGGATATTCCGGCAAAGTACAGCTATCCCAATGGCGTTGGCAATCCGTACGCCCAGATCGACGAGACGATGGCGGTGCCGGCCTGCGATCCCGAAACGGGGGAGTGCAACTACCGCGAGGACGGGTATTAGGGGTCGTCTTCACCGGGCGAGTACGCGGTCACGGGCAGCGAGGGCGTCGGCGACGAACAGGGCACATTCGCCTTCAAAGATAGTTTTCAAAAATGCATGGAGGATTTCTCATGAAGCACGCGATATTCGTGTTAACGTTGATCCTGGCAGCGCTTCTCGTAGTCGCCTGTGGTGCCGAACCGACGCCGACGCCCGTTCCCACCGAACTGGCGCCTGGCATGCCCAACCCAGCCTCCCAGCTCTGTGTGGACCGGGGCTACCAGTCCGAGATCCGCGACGAAGCGGGCGGGCAAGTGGGCTACTGCCTCTTCCCCGATGGCTCCGAGTGTGAGGAGTGGGCGTTTTACCGGGGAGAATGCGCTCCAGCAAGCGAGGGTCAGGCACCCCCATCGGAGCTTCCTAATCCGGCCTCCGAGAACTGCGTGGCCCAGGGAGGCATGCTTTCGATTCAGACACGGGAGGATGGCGGGCAGTATGGCATCTGCCTGTTCGAGGACAACCGTCAGTGTGAAGAGTGGGCGCTGCTGCGCGGCGACTGTCCCGTGGGTGGCGTAAAGGTCACTGGCTATGTGACGCCGGCGGCGGTGTACTGCGCTATCACCGGGGGCGAGTACGCCATGACGGGCGATAGCAACTCGGACGACGAGCAGGGCACGTGTACCTTCAAAGATGGTTCTCAGTGCGACGTTTGGGCGTACTATGACGGGGAGTGTGTCCCTGGCTCCTCACCGCCGTCCGCCTCGGGAGCGACCATCGAGCCACTCATCGAGGAGCTATGCAACGGGCAGGCCCAGGCCATGTCCCACACGCTGGACGATCTGATTCCGACCGTGACCGAAGAGCCCCTCAACGATCCCGTCACAGGCGCGACGGGCACCGGCTGCCAGTCAACGATCACAGGCACCGGGCTGCAGTTCGAAAGCCCGGCGGCGGTGCTAGGCGCGCTGGCCAGCATGTTGGAGGGGCAGGGTTGGACTGCCGACTCCATGTTCGTGGCCGATGGACCGACGGGCACGGCAGCGGGCTACCGAAAGGGCGATCAGATCTGCCTCGCTGCTGCCATGTGGGCGCCGGACGAGTCTGCCAACTGCCCGGACGACCAGCCCATCTCCGCCTGCGAGGTGGCGCCGGAGCAACAGCTCTATACTGTCACGCTGAACTGCGGCGTGGCGGTCGCAGGGGGAGAGACCGGAGCCACGATCCCTCTCAAGGATGCCCTCGGGGACCTGGAACCGCAGGACGTGTTTCAGAACTTTTACGACATCACCCAGGTTCCGCGCCCGTCGGGTCACATGGACCGGATTCAGCAGTTCCTGGTCAGCTTTGGCCAGGAACTTGGCCTGGAGACCCTCGTTGACGAGGCCGGTAACGTGATCATTCGCAAACCGGCAGCGCCTGGTCTTGAGACTCGCCAGGGCGTGGTCTTGCAGGCGCATATGGACATGGTGCCCGATAAGGACGACGATCTGGCCTTCGATTTTGTGACCGATCCTATCCAGGCTTACGTTAGAGACGACTACCTTGTAACCGAGGGAACCACGCTGGGTGCCGATGATGGCATAGGAATGGCTATGATCATGGCCGTCTTGCAATCCCAGACGTTGCAGACCGGGCCGCTCGAGGGGCTGTTCACCGTGGATGAAGAGACCGACATGTCGGGAGCCAACGGGCTGAAGGACGACGTGCTGCAGGGAAGCATCCTGATCAATCTGGATTCGGAATGGGACGGCGTGTTCCTCATCGGCGCGGCGGGCGGCGGACACGTGGAGGTCACCTCCTCTTATCCGCAGGTGTCCGCGCCCGCAGATATGGTCTCGTACCAGGTCACGATCCAGGGGCTCAGAGGCGGCCATTCAGGTGTCGACATAAACCTGGGTCGCGGGCATGCCATCAAGCTGCTGGTGCGCCTGCTGAGGAGCGCCGTTGAGCCGTACGAGCTGCGCCTGGCAAGTTTCACCGGCGGCACGGCTGCCAATGCCATCCCGCGCGAGGCTTCCGCCGTAGTCTTGCTTCCTGCCAACCAGGTAGATGCATTCATCGAATATCTCGGAGAATATGAGGCCACGATCAAGTCTGAGCTTGCGGCGGTAGAGCCCGACCTGAGCGTCGAGCTGGTGGCTGTCGAATCCCCTGCCCAGGTGATGGACGAAAGCTTCCAGGCTATCTTGCTCGACGCCCTGTATGCGAACCCCCAAGGGGTGATGCGCATGAGCGATGCGCTGCCAGGCCTGGTTGAGACGTCAAACAACCTGGGCGTCGTGAACGTTCAGGACGCGCAAATGGACGTGGTGTGCACGCCGCGCAGCTCGGTGGACTCTGCCTTGGAGGATGTCAGCCAGATGATCGCCAGCGTCTGGGAGCTGGCAGGCTACGAGGTCGAGTTGGCCGATTACTACCCGGGCTGGAACCCCAACCCCGAGTCGCCCATCCTGGGCTTGATGAAAGCAACGTACCAGGATCTGTTCGGCCAGGAACCCGAGGTCATGGCCGTCCACGCCGGTCTGGAATGTGGCGTGATCGGGGCCAAGTATCCGGGTATGGATATGATCTCGATCGGACCGACACTAAATGATGTGCATTCGCCGGCGGAGAGGTTGCTCATCCCCAGCGTTGGCCACGTGATGGAGCTGTTGCTAGAGGTACTGCAAAACATCCCTGAGGAATGAGAGAGCTGGACGATCTCAGGGCGTTCGCTGCCCACAGCATCGATCCGGATCGCTACCGCAGCTATCTGTTGCGGCTGTGGCGTGAAGCGCCGGGCGGGCCGTGGCGCTGCCAGACCAGGTGCGTGGCCACGTGCCGAGAGTGGCGCTTCGCCGGACTGGAGGAGCTGTTCGAGTTCCTGGCGGCGGATGCGGCCTGCACAGCAGGCGAGATGCGGAGAGACAGGAAGACTTGGTGACGGGGGCAGAGGGTCACGCACGAGGATCTTTTTGACAAGACACGTACAGGGAACGCAAAGGAGGCAGGCAATGGGGCTTCATTTCTTTCTGCAGCGTCGGACTCTGGCCTTTAGCACGTGCGTACTGATGCTTGGGCTCTTGATGGCTTCTCTGGTTGGGGCAACCAGCCCCTCCATGCAGCCGGCAGGGGATGCATCCTCGGCTGTCGGGGAAGCCTCCCAGAGCCTGGCCCAGGCCGAGGTCGACAGCCCTTCCGCGCGAACCGATCCGGTTAACCCCAAGCGTGCGGTTCGAGCGGCCTGGGAAAAGGCACGCGACGCTGGCACCTACGCCTTTGCTACCAACCTGGCGCAGACTACCTATCCGGCCCTGACCCTTGCCAATGCCGGGCGCGGCCCGGAGCGGAGCGAGCTCCTTCTAGAGGGCGAGATCGACCAGCCTGCGCGTACTCTGGCGTTCCGCATGGGACAGCCCGGCAGCGAAGCCTCTTCGGAGGGTCGCATTGAGGGAGACCGCGCCTACGTGCGCCAGGCGGGCGGCGAATGGCAGGAGGTCGAGGACTTTACCATCAGCTTTGCGCCCGACAACGACCTCCTGGCCTTCCTCGGGGGGATCAAGGACATTGCCGAGTGCGGCTGGCAGGCCGCTGCTGGGGAGCCTGCAGCCTCGACTCCGGCGCAGATCGCCTGCTACGGCTTCAACCTGGATGGTCCCGCCCTGGCGGTCTACCTGCGCGACCGGCTTGAGCGCCAGTTGGCCGAGCAGGGCGGGTTGCCCCTGGGCGTGACGCTGGAGGCACCGGCGGTCTTCCGCGACATGACGGGGGACGGGGAGCTGTGGGTGGACGGCCGCGGGCTGCCGCTGCGCCTGACGATGCACCTGGCCTTTCCGGCGCAGCCCGACGGCTCTCATCTCGAGGCAGAGGTCCAGACCGACTTTTCGGGCTTTTCGGAGGAAGCGGTTGCAGTGCTCGATTCCCCTTCCGATCCCATGGCCTCTGTGGGCACGTCGCTAGGCAGCGGCCGGCCCTTCCTTCCGGTTGGGGCGGTCCGGGCCGTGAGCACCAGCGCTGGGCTGGTCTGCGTGCTGGCTGCCACAGCTCTTCTGCTGGTCCCTCGCCGCTCGCGGCGGCTGTACGTGGCCGTCGTTATAGCGGTCATCCTGTCGATGATTGTCGTGCCGCTGCTGCAGAGCGAACGCGTGGTGGCTTTCTATGACCGCCAGGCTGCGCGTTCCCAGGACCTCTGGAGCCTGGGGGCGGACGGCCAGGCCATCGACCCGGAAGTGGCTCAGCAACAGCAGGCGGCGCGGCAGGCCGTCGCTGATGCTCTGGCGCCCTCCTGGGATCCACAGCGAGACCCGCTGGCCCAGACAGCTCAGACAGGGACGGAAGTCGCGGATGCCGGTTTCGCCCTTGGCGTGACAACCGGCCAGACCTTGTTAGGGCCTGTCGCCGGCCCGCAGCTCTCCCTGGAAGCGCCCGCGGGCGACCACGCGCTGATGGCCCTGACCGAGATCACCGAAACTATCACCAACACATACGAATACTGTAGCTCCAAGGGCACGGATGACATCGACGGCGACGGCGTGGACGCCACCGACGAGTGCCTCTATGGACTAAATGACGGCAAGGACGATACCGACGGCGACGGCCTGACCGACGGCCAGGAGCTCCACAAGTTGGGTACCGACGGCAGTACGCCAGATACCGACGGCGACCTGATCACCGACTTCGTCGAGGTGGAAGGCTTCTATTACTCGAACCGGCAGTGGTACCTCAACCCGACGAACCCCGATACCAACAACGACGGGGTGACTGACTCAATAGAGTGTCCCGTGCTGCTGGACAATGTCGAGCTTGACGACGAGACCATCCGCGAGGGGTGCGACGCCGACGGGGACGGTGTTCCCAACCCCTTCGACACCGACAACGACGGCGACGGGGTGCCGGATCGCGTGGATCTTGCCCCGGACCAGTGGGTAGACGCCAAAGGGGCGCACTCCGGGCAGGTGACCGACATAACGGCCTTCGACGGGGACAACCCTTTCGTGCTCAAGGTGTATGACCTGCAGTCGGGGTGGCCGGTGATGGTGGACCTCCAGATGCGGCCCGTGAACCCGGATCACCTGGGCTATTCGATGAACGTTCTCGACTGGCCGACGGGGGATGTGGACGGCCAGATCCAGCACAAGGCGAGCACGACCTTTGCCGACAGCAACAACGAGGACGTCCGCAACCCGGATGATATCGCAGGCCGCAACGGCGATATGCGCCTCGTTCCACTGCTCGAGATCGTGATGACGGGGTCGCAGATCCCGCTCAAGCTGACCGACCCGGTAGCCACCGCCACCGTAGGCGCCGGCAGTGCCCTGTCGAGCACGGTGACCCTGACGCCGGGCGCCAAGATCAGCGACACGCAGTTTGTCTTCACGTACCATGACGGCTCCAGCCTCGAGGTGTATGCAGGAACCTGCTCGGCCCTGGCCGATGATCCCCTTGCCACTTTCATGGGGACGGGTGGCACGGTCGTGGGCCATAGCGTCGTGGAGTTGGCCGACGGCGACCACGCCCTCGTCGTCTCCAGCGACACTGAGCAAAAGTGCGCCGAGATCCCGGACATCGTCAATGGGCCCTACGCCCACAAGATGGTTGATCTGTCCGTGCTGGAGCCGTATGGCATCACGGCCCACGACCGGGAGGAAGGCGGCGATCCTGCTGTGGTCGTCCTGGTGCCGTTGAACGTGGCGACCGACGATACCGGCGGCGGCATGTCGGCCTTCCAGTCGCACATGGTCTACTGGGTCGACGACGAGAGCGCCTGGGCGGAAGCGCAACAGATGAGGATCATCTGGCTGGTGCAGATGCTGACCGACGCCTGCGCCCCGGGCGCCCAGGAGTACGAGGAGTTCTATGACGACTACAAGGCCAATCATCCACAGGCCACCGATCCCGAGGT
>JASFLR010000217.1:0-5992 GCA_050117995.1 Anaerolineae bacterium | reverse complement strand
TCCCGAAGCTGCCGATGATGCAGATCAAGTAGCATCTGCGGAGGAGGCGGCGGCTGGTGATGAGGCGGATGACGCGAAAGCCCCGGTGCCTGATACCGACGCCTCATCGGATGAAGAGGATGCCGGCGAAGAGCCTGAGGAGGGCGGCCGCAACTGGTTTGTGATCCATAGCTATTCTGGCTACGAGAACAAAGTCAAAAGGAACCTCGAACACCGGATCGAATCCCTGGATATGCAGCACAAGATCTTTGAGGTTGTGGTGCCGACTGAGGAGGAGATCGAACTCAAGGACGGGCAGCGACGTACTGTAGAGCGACGAATCTTCCCTGGCTATATCCTGGTTGACATGCTCATGGATGAAGATTCCTGGTACGTGGTCCGCAACACGCCCGGTGTGACTGGCTTTGTGGGCTCGGTGCGCAAGCCAACTCCGTTGCGCAAGCGCGACGTGGACAAGATCCTCAAACGGATGCGCGCGGAGACGCCGAGGGTGACAGTCTCCTTTGTGCCAGGACAGAAGGTTCGCATTGCCGATGGTCCCTTTGAGGACTTTGTTGGGGTCGTAGACGAGATCAACGAGGACAAGGGCAAGGTACGGATCCTGGTGTCGTTCTTTGGTCGGGAGACCCCAGTCGAACTGGACTTTTTGCAGGTGGAGAAACTCTAGACCTGCTCTTGGATATGGAGGATGTATGGCGAAGAAGGTTAAGGCTATCGTCAAGCTAGCGATTCCGGCAGGCAAGGCCACGCCCGCGCCGCCGGTAGGTCCTGCGCTAGGCCAGCACGGCATCAATATCATGGCTTTCTGCAAGGACTATAATGCGCGAACGGCCCACCAGGCTGGGAGCATCATCCCGGCCGAGATTACGGTCTTTCAGGATAACTCTTTCCGGTTCATTCTCAAGACCCCGCCAGCTACTGACCTGCTGAAAAAAGCTGCCGGTATCTCCAAGGGTGCCTCGGAGGTGGGGGCGGAGCATGCGGGCTCTGTCAGCCGGCAGCAGGTCCGAGAGATCGCCGAGCAGAAGATGAAAGATCTGAATGCCTATGATGTAGAGAGTGCCATGCGCATGATCGAAGGCACAGCTCGCAGCATGGGTATACGAGTTGTAGACTAGCTATCGGGCATCGCACAACAGGGCGAGCCCGACGTGGGAGGGGGAGACCCCACTAGTACCACAGAGGAGAGAACAATGCCAAAGCATGGTAAGAAGTACAGGGAAGCGCTGGCGCTCATAGACCGCTCGCACGTCTATTCACCACGGGAAGCACTCGAGCTGGCCAAGAAGACCAGCTTTGCCAGCTTTGACACGACGGTAGAGATCCACATGCGGATGGGGGTGGACCCCAGGCATGCTGACCAGCAGGTTCGAGGCGTCGTGTTGTTGCCCAAGGGCACCGGGAAAGAGGTGCGCATCCTGGTCTTCGCCGAGGGTGAGGCTGACAAGATCGCCCGGGAGGCCGGGGCGGACTATGTGGGCTCTGATGATCTTGTTGAAAAGATCCAGAACGGTTGGCTCGATTTTGACATTGTGATTGCTACGCCGCCGATGATGCGCAAGGTAGGTCGCCTGGGTCGCGTGTTGGGCCCCCGTGGCCTCATGCCGAGCCCCAAGGCGGGAACTATCGTCAACGAGGATGATCTGGATCGCGTGATCCGGGAGACGCGTCAGGGACGCGTGGAGTACCGGGTTGACAAGACAGCCAATATCCACGTGACTGTGGGCAAGTCCAGTTTCTCGGTAGAGGACCTGGCTGAGAATATGGCAGCTGTAATGGAGGCCATCGTCAGGGCCCGCCCATCGTCGTCAAAGGGTTCCTATATCCGAAAGATGACGATCTGCAACACAATGGGACCGGCTATCCGCGTGGATCCTGTGGCGGCCGGGGCCATGAAGCTGGTGTAATGGCATAAGTAGTACGCTTTGACAACTGAATCGAGCCCAAGACAGCAGGTGTCTGACTACAAATTGTGGTCAAAGGCTTAAACGGGATAGCCTGCCGAGGCGAAGCGGTTTGCTCCTGAGAAGGGGATATCAAGCCTTTGCGTCGGCAGCGCAGAGGCTTTTGTGTTTTCGACGGATCGGGTGACGGGTGAGACCCAACATCTGGTAGACGCCCGGTGTACGAAATGAAGGAGGTGAGGTAGATTGGCAATCAGTAGAGCGAAAAAGGAAAAGATGGTAGCGGACTATGTCGACAAGATGTCCCAAAGTAGGGCGCTGATCCTTACGGACTATCGCGGGCTTTCTGTGGCTGCGATCAGCGATCTGCGCAGACAGCTGCGTGAGGTGGACGGCACCTTTCAGGTGGTGAAGAACACACTATTCCTGCGGGCGCTTGAGCAGGCAGGTCTTCCCATCCCGGATGAGCAGCACATGGAGGGGCCGCTTGCGGTGGCGTACTGCCTTGGCGATACGCCGCCTACAGCCAAGGCCTTGACGGGCTTTGCCAAGGAACATGATGCCCTGGAGGTCCGAGGAGCCATCATGGGGGGCAACCTGCTCGATGCAGAAGCGGTAAAGAGCCTAGCGGATCTTCCGCCGCGCGAGTTCCTGCTTGCCCAGTTGGTTGGTGCTGTGCAGGGGCCGATGAGCAGCCTGGTAAGCACCCTGCAGGCGCCGATGCGCGAACTGGCACAGGTCCTGCATGCAAGGTCAGAACAGGGCCAAGACGCGGCAGCATAGCTGCCTGATATTTTCTAACGCACATAACTAAATCTGAGGAGGATAACAATTCATGGCTGAGAAGCTGGAAAAACTGGTGGAAATGCTCGATGAGCTGACGCTTCTGGAAGCGGCTGAGCTATCCAAGATGCTCCAGGACAAGTGGGGCGTTTCGGCGGCAGCCCCGATGGCAATGGCTGGGATGCCGATGGCTGCGGCTGGTGCTGAAGAGGAAGAAGAAGAGGAAAAGACCGAGTTCGACGTGGTCTTGAAGGAGATTGGCCCCAAGAAGATCCAGGTCATCAAGGCAGTGCGCACGTTCCGTGCAGATCTGGGCTTGAGGGAGGCCAAGGAGCTGGTCGACAGCGCTCCGGTCAAGGTGCTGGAAGCCGCGCCGAAGGAGCAGGCCGAGTCAGCAGCGAACGCGCTCAAGGAACAGGACGCGGTCGTCGAGATCAACTAGGCTATTCCGTAGCACAGAAAATGAGAGCCGCCCCCTATCAGGGGATGGCTCTCGTTTTCTTTTCGGCGGGAAAAGGTGGTATGTCGTGATTGCGTCCAGTGCTAGCAAGAGCCTATGGATGCAGTTTCAGGCGATCTTTTCTACGCGCACGGCAGCGACCTTGTATTCTGGAATTTTGGCTATCGGATCCAGCGCCGGGTTCGTCAGCAAGTTGGCTGCAGCCTCGGCAAAGTGGAAGGGAATGAATACCGTGCCAGGTGGCACGCGCCGCGTGATCCAAGCCTTGGTTTCGAGCTGGCCGCGGCGGCTAATAACCCGGACGAGTTCTGACTTGCCAAGCTCCAGCCGATCGGCGTCCTCGGGGCTGATCTCGACATAGCCCTCGGGCACCTCCTGATCCAGTTTCTCGGAGCGACGGGTCAAGCTGCCTGTGTGATAGTGGAACATGATACGCCCCGTTGTCAGGGTGAAGGGATACTCCTCGTCGGGAGCTTCGTCGGGCTCTTTGAACGCGACCGGTGTAAAGTGCCCCAGCCCCCGGCTGAACCGGTCTTTGTGGAGGTAAGGAGTGCCCGGATGATCCGGCGTAGGCACTGGCCATTGTAGGAAGCCTTCTTTCTCCAGTCGCTCAAAGCTCGCTCCGCCATAGATGGGCGTGAGTGCGGCGATTTCGTCCATGATTGCCGCAGGGGAGCGGTACTCCCAACTGGCATACGGCGCGCCGTTGCCAGGGCCAGCCATCCTTTGCGCAAGGTCGGCGATGATTTCCCAGTCGGCCCGGCTATCGCCCAACGGCTCGACAGCCTGGCGCACCATCTGGATGCGGCGGTCGGTCCCGGTAAAGGTCCCGGCCCTTTCAACAAAGGAGGTGCCGGGCAGGATTACGTCGGCCAGTTGCGCTGTCTCGGTGGGGAAGATGTCCTGTACCACCAGGAATTCACAGCGCTCGAGCGCAGCACGCACGTGATTGAGATCGGGATCGGAGATCATGGGATTCTCGGCCATCACATATAGGGCCTTGACGTCACCATGAAGGGCCGCATCGACCATTTCGGTGACGGTCATGCCCACGCGGGTGGGGGCAGCCTTGCCCCATGCCTCTACGAACTTGGCCTGGACAGCGTCGATCGTTACGGCCTGGTAGCCCGAGTAAACGTTGGGCAGCCCACCCAGGTCGCAAGCGCCCTGGACGTTGTTCTGCCCGCGCAGGGGGTTGACGCCGGTGCCTGGTTTGCCTACATTGCCGGTCAACATGGCCAAGTTGGCACAGGAGACCACGTTGTCCACACCGGTCGTGTGCTGAGTGATGCCCATGGCATAGAGGATGGCGCTTCGCTCGGCATTGGCATAGAGTCGGGCGGCTGCTTTCAGGTCCTCGGCCGGGATGCCGGAGAGCTGTTCCACCCGTTCCGGGGTATAGTCGGCTACCGCTGCCTTTAGTTCCTCAAAGCCCTCGGTGCGTTCCTTGACAAAGTCGCTATCGTACAACCCTTCCTCAATGATGACGTGCATCATGCCGTTGAGCCAGGCCACGTCGGATCCGGGACGCTGCTGAAGGTGCAGGTCGGCTATCCTGGCTACCTGGATCCGGCGGGGATCGACGACGATTATCTTGGCGCCTTTTCTCTGGGCGCGCATGACCCGGGTGGCAATCAGTGGGTGCGCTTCGGTGGTATTGGAGCCGGTGATGAGAAAGCAGGTAGTGTCCTCAAACTCGGGAACACTGTTGGTCATCGCCCCGCTGCCAAATGCTGTGACCAGACCGGCCACGGTGGGGCTGTGTCAAAGGCGGGCACAGTGATCGACGTTGTTGGTGCCGATTACCCCCCTCGCAAGCTTTTGCAGCAGGTAGTTTTCCTCATTGGTGCACTTGGCAGAGGCTAAGAAACCAATGGCATCGGGACCGTCCTTCTCGGCGATCAGACTCAGGCGGCTAGCGACCAGGTCGAGGGCTTCTTCCCAGCTTGCTTCTCGCAGTTCGCCGCCCTTGTGGTCGCGGATGAGCGGGGATGTGAGGCGCTCGGGATGATACACAAAGTCGTGGGCATTCCAGCCTTTGATGCATAGCTTGCCCTCGCTGATGGGGTGCTCCTTGACTGGCAGCGTGCCCACAACCTTGCCGTCTAGCACTTCCAGGTAAAGCCCGCAGCCGCAGCCACAGTAGATGCACGTCGTTTGAACGTTCTTGTATTCCACTGGTCAGACTCCTTGCCACATTGTCTCGACCACTAGGGGTGGCGGATCGTCCACGCTGCGCCCGGGTACGTACTCGAACATCTCCTCGGCGTCGCGGCGCAGCAGCGTATAGAGCACCGTCAAGGGGATGTCAGCCGGGCACGCTTGCTCGCATTCCATGCAGCCAACGCACTTGCTGACCGTGTGATAGGCCCGGATCAGGTGATAGGAGGGAAAGGGCGGGGCCATAACGCCTGTTTCGACCCACATATCGTCCTCAAGCACGCAGACCTCGCAGAAGCATTGGGGACAGACGGTGCGGCAGGCGTAGCATTTGATGCAGCGGGCAAACTGCTTCTTCCAGAACTCGGTTCTTTCGCTCTCGGAGAGCTTTTCGTGCTCAGCCACCAGCTCATCGGCAATGCCCTCGACCTTCTCTCCGACGTCGATCTGGGTGGGATAAGGCCAGGCGCAGCGGCAATGGTCCCGTTCTTCAGCCGTGCAGGCCAGCCCGATCATAGTGATGCGATCGAGATCCACCTGGTTGCGCTTGGCCATCTCGATCAGGCCCCGCTCCTCACAGCCACGGGTGACCATACCCAAGCGCGCATCTGCGCTGGCTTCTAGCAGCATATCCATGGTCCTGGGAATGGGGTATTTGGGCCAGAGGACGAGGTCGCCCAGGCCT
>JASFLR010000216.1:0-6007 GCA_050117995.1 Anaerolineae bacterium | reverse complement strand
GTTGCAGAGCCAGCTTGAGAGATGGTACGCCAGCATGGATCAGCGGCTGGGCGGGCGGCTGAGCCTGATCGTCCGGACCGTGCTAGCCTTTGACCAGGATGGTGGGTCGCTTATGGCCCGCTCGATCTCCTACTATGCTCTGTTTGCCGTGTTCCCCGCACTCCTGTTGCTTATTGTGATCGCCAGCACTGTGTTGAACTCCGACGAGGTCCAGGAGACGGTGATGGCGCTGGTAGCAGAGTACATGCCCATCGCCCTGGACGTGGTGGCGGCCAATATCGAGCATCTGCTAGAAACGCGGCAGACAGTCGGCCTGGTTGCCCTGGTCGGCCTCCTCTGGTCGGCGTCAGGGGTGTTCAGTGCCCTCTATCGTGCAGTAAACCGGGCTTGGGGCATTCGAAAGTCCAAGCTCGTCCTGTCGGAAAAGGTGTACGGCCTGGTTATGATATCCGTCATCGCCGGGCTTTTCCTGTTCACCCTATCTATCGACCCCATCGTGAGTCTGGCACGAACCTGGCCAACGACGCTGTTAGGTTGGCAGCCAACTATTCCGCTTACAGCCCGGCCAGCCACTGACAGGCTGGTGGGCTGGCTCTCGGCCCTGGTACCGGCTTTGTTGTCGGCCGGCGCCTTTGTCCTGATGTATCGTACCATGCCGCGCGCTCCGGTCCGGTGGCGCGATGTGTGGCTGGGCGGGCTGATCGCCGGCCTGCTCTGGCAGGCGGGCCAGAAGCTCTTTGCCTGGTACCTGGTCAACTTTGCCACGTACAACGTGATCTATGGGTCCGTGGGGACCATCATTGCCTTTTTGCTGTGGTCCTATTTGAGCGCCCAGATATTCCTGCTGGGCGCAGAATTCACGGCCGAGTACAGCCGCTGGCGCCGGACGGGTCGCCCTGTTGAGGCCCGCCCCCTACGCGAGTGGTTGGGTGATTGGTCGCCCCGGCCGGAGATGGTGAAGGAGTAGCCATCCAAGCACCAGGAGATGCTATGAATGAAAGTGTGGACCTGTCAACGGCCGCCGGCGCCCAAGACGCGCCAGCGGCGGCAGTACAAACAGCGAGAGAGGCATGGCGCCGGCTGGGTATGCGCCTGCGCAGCATCACCCCGGCCGCGCTGGCCCGCCTCCTGCTCGTCGTCGGGGCCCTGGCGGTCCTGGCCTGGGTGCTGAGCCATTCCGTGGCGCCCCTTGTGCCCTTCCTCATCGGGCTGGCCCTGGCCTACATCACCGCGCCCCTGGTCGAAGGACTCGACCGGGTGATGCCCCGAGGGCTGGCCGTGCTGCTGGTCATGATCGGCGAGATCCTCTTCTTGCTGCTGGTGGTAGCCGTCCTCGTCGTTCCGTTGGCGCGCGAGTTGATGCAGCTTGTCCAGACGTTGCCCAACGCCGAGCAACTGCGCCGCTTCTTTGAGGATCTGGCTGCCTATCTGCGCACCCTGCCGCAGTCGTCTCAGGATTTCGTCGCCGATGGTCTGCGGCAGGCGGCGGTCCAGGTGCGCGACAACCTGGCCACCTATGTCCAGCGGGCGATGGACCTGGGCGTTGGCACCCTGTTCAGCCTGATCAAGACCTTTAGCTTTGCGGTGGGGCTGCTGGTGCTGCCCACCTGGCTCTATGCGGTCATGGCCGACCAGAAAAAGGCCCGGCACGCGCTCGACACCGTGCTGCCCGACTGGGCCAGGGCCGACGTTTGGGCCGTGGTGCGCATCGTCGACCGCACCCTGAGCGCCGCGCTGCAGGGGTTGGTCCTACAAGGCATCGCCGTGGGCCTGGCTACCTACCTGGGACTGGCGGTGCTGGAGGGGTTTGGGCTGCTGGCCATCAAATACAAGCTGCTGGCGGCCGTCCTGGCTGGCCTGATGGAGCTGATCCCGGACATTGGCCCTTTCCTGTGGGCCCTTCCTGCCGGGGCCATTGGCTTTGCCAGCTCCCGCGAGATGGGGCTGGCTTTGCTGGGAACGTATCTTCTGGGGCGATGGCTGGTGTACCGGCTGCTCCTTGCGCGTGTCAGAGAACGAGTAGAGGGCGGCATCCATCCCGCTTTTCTGGTGGTGGCCATCGTCGCCCTGAGCCAGTTTGGCGTGCTGTGGCTGTTCCTGGCGGCACCGGTGGTGGTCATTATCCGGGACCTTTTCCGCTACGCCTACGGCCGGGTGAGCGAACCGCCGCGCCCGGCCGGACTGCTGCCCGGCGAGCCGCTGCCTGTGCCCCAGACGGCTGCTTCGATTCCGGCGCGACGGGCTTCCCGGCGGCGAAACCGGCGCTCCGCGGAGGAGCATAGTCCAAGCACCACTCCTATGAGCTAGATCTCGAATCAGAGAGGAGATTTGGAATGACAGAGCAAACCGAAATTGAGTCGGTGCCCATCGACTATGCCCAGTTGAGCCAGGTCCGGGTGCCGCTGGACCGGGCCGGTGACGTCTTTGCCCAGAAGGACGCTCGCGGTCGCACGCCTGTCGTCCTGGTGCCGCTCAACCCGCATCGCATCCAGAACGCGTTCGTTATCGCCGGGCTGTTCGTCCTGGCCGCTGGATTCGTTGCCGGTACCTTGCTGGGCCAATGGGCCTGGCCCTCGCTGGGCAGTGTGTTGGGTGTGGGGTTGATCGCGTTCGGTGTCTACCGCAGCTTTCTGGTTCGCATCCCCGAGGGCACCACGGCCCTGCTCACCCGCGCCGGCCGCTATGTCCGCACGCTGGAGGCCGGGTCGCAGGTCGTGCCGCCCTGGTTCGCCATCTCGCACCTGGTCACGCGGCGCGAGATCCCCTACGACGTGCCGGCCGTCGACGCTCTAACCAAGGACGATGTGAGGGCCATAGTGGATACCCTCATTACCTTTACCATCAGCGATCCCTACCGCTTCATCTTTCGCATCACGGCCGACGACTTTGACGAGATCCTGCTGGCCGCCTGCCTGGACGCCATCCGGGGGGCGGTCCGGCGGCTGCCCGCGGAAAAGATCGCCGACCTGACACGCCAGGAGACGGCCAAGCTGCGGGAGGCCCTCAACGCCGAGATCGAGTCGTATGGGGTGACCGTCAACAAGATCAATGTTACCGATGCCCGGCCGCCGGCCGAGTTCTTGCGCTCGCAGGAGAGCCGGCAACTGGCCGTGTTCCAGCGGGCCGAGCAGGCCGAGAAGCAGGCCCTGGCCCAACGTCTTCAGGCTGACGCCGAGTCGTTGGCCCGGCAGCAGGCCATTGCCCAGGTCGAGCGTGAGCGGGAGGAACTGCAAAGCCAGGTGCAGCAAGCCGAGATGCGCAAAAGGCTGGCCGAGCTGGAGGCGGAGGCAGAGGAGACGCGTCTGTCGAGTATGGAAGAGCGTTTGCTCAAGTACCCGGAAGCGGCACGCTACGAGATGCAACGTGTCCAGCTCGAGATCGCCCGCGCCCTGGCCGGCAATAGCAAGGCGGTGCTCCAACTCGGAACCGCCGACGACATTCTGCGCGCCTACGTGGTCCGCGACTTTTTACACCAGGAGGCAGGTTCCGGCGATGAGCCACTCTTGGAACTCGACGACGAAGGAGGAACAAAGACATGACCCAGTCCATGACTCGAGGGGGATCTCTTGTGGCAAGGGTTGCCATCCTGCTAGCCGCGGGGCTATTGGCCCTGGTACTACACCCTATCCCGGCTCTGGCAGACGGCGAGGCTGTTCAGGAACTCGCCGGCCACATTGGGCCGGGAAGTGGCAGCTTTTACACCATCGCCCACCTGGAAGAAGGCCAAGTACTCTACGTCTATGTGCAGGGGATCTCCGGCAACCTGGATCCCTTTGTGGGCCTTAGCGACGTGCTCCTGACCGGAGAGGAGGTATATACTCGATTCTACGCCGAGGTGGATCGGGTCACGGCAGAGGGGCGCGATCCCATCGAGGCGCTGCCGGTCATCTACGACGGGCTGTTCGTCGCCTGGGACGACGATGGCGGTTCGGGCTACGACGCCGCCTTCCAGTTCACCGCCCCGGCGGGTGGCGAGTATCAGCTCCTGGTGACCAGTACGCCGCTCAAGGAGACCTCGGGCGATTTTCGCCTGCTGCTGGGCATCGGCGCGCCGGCGGTGTTGAGCGGCGCCGCCACCCCCACGGGCGCACCTGTCGCGGCGTTGGACACAGCCGCGTCCTATCGCCAGGTCCGCATCCAGGAAACCGTGGGGACGCTCAGCCCTGAAAAGCCCTTCGTGGACTTGACTTTGAGCGCCATGCGGCCGGACGATACCCTCTACGCCTACGTCGAAGCGACGTCGGGCGACCTGAGGCCGGCGCTGATTCTGGCAGACTATGGCGAGAAGCCTCTGCGCAGCGCCAATCTCTCGGGCAGCGAGACTCGGGCCAGCCTATCGTACACCTTTCCCGATGCCGTGGCCAACTACCGGCTGCGCCTCCGCAGCGGGGGGACTGCCGGAGACTACCGCCTGCTTTTGGGCGTGAATGCGCCCCAAGTGCTGCGCGGGGAGGGGGAGGTTCAAGGCGAGACGGTGCTGTTGGAGCCGATCCCGGTGCGTATCGGCGTCGAACTGGATCAGATCACGGACGTGGACCAGGTGGCGGAAAAGTTCAGTGTGGTGGCCAACCTGAACATGGAATGGCAGGACCCGTCGCTGGCTTTCAGCCCGGACGCCTGCCAGTGCCGAGCCAAAACCTTCACGGGCGACAGTTTCGCCAAATTCGCCGAGGCCGAAGGCGTGCTATGGCCCCAGTTCACCGTCTTTAACCAGCAGGGCAACCGCTGGACGCAAAACCGCAATGTCGTCCTCTGGCCCGATGGCCGGGCGCTTTATTACGAACGGTTCACCACCGACCTGCAAGCACCCGACTTTGACTTTCGCCAGTTCCCCTTCGACCGGCAGGTACTCTATGTCCGCATCCACTCGCTCTTTCCCTCGTCGTTCTACACCTACACCGCGCCCGCCGAGTTGAGCGGGCTCGGTAGTCAGCTGGGTGAAGAAGAGTGGATGGTGATCAACAGTGAGGCCGAGACGGGTCTCCAGGATTCGGGCGCTCGCTACGCCCTCCGGCTGGAGGTCGAGCGCCACCTCATCTTTTACATCTTTCGCATCTTTGTGCCCATCATCCTGATCATTCTCGTCTCGTGGCTCGTCTTTTTCCTGGCCGACTATGGCAAGCGGGTCGACGTGGCCGGGGCCAACCTGCTCGTGTTCGTCGCTTTCAACTTTACCATCTCGGGCGAATTACCCCGGCTGGGCTACCTGACATTCATGGATGTTGCGCTGGCTGGCACATTCGTGATCAGCGCCATGGTCATCGCGTTCAATGTCATCCTAAAGCGTCTGGAACTCAATGACAAGCGGGACCTGGCCGAGCGGATCGACAAGTATTCCATCTGGGTCTATCCCTTGGCCTACTGTGGGGGGGCTCTGATAGCGATAGCGATCTTCCTGCTTTGAGCATTGTGCCAGCGAGATCTCTCCTCTGTACTGGGAGCGACCTCGCCGTCTTGGCAGCCATCGTAAACTTTCCGGAGGGGTGAAGGTCTTTGCGGCGCCAATCGGTATCGAGTGGCCGAAAGCAGCTCTGTATCATACTCCAGGTTCGGGAGCAGAGATCAGTCTCAGTGTCACTTCGCCCCCCCCATATCTATCTTGCGCACACGCGTGCAGGGCCTCCGCGGCGGTCTCGGGCAAAGAAGCCCCAGGGATTTGATCCCTCCTACCCCCTCGTGAAGCCGGTTTCCCGCGCTGTTTTCTTTGAATGGCACGACTTGCGCAGTGCCTGCAGATTGTCCCACTCGTGCCCACCGCCACGGCTCAATGGCTGAATGTGGTCCACCTCCGTGGCCACCACCGGGCGCCCCCCGTGCCTCCCAAACGGATCGGCACACAGTGGATGTCGACGTAGGAACATCGCTCACAGCTTGCGCCAGTTGCCATCATAGCCACGGCGGGCCGCACTTGGCCGTCCCGCCTCGCGCTCGCGCGCTACCTGCTTGGCATGCTCCTCACAGTAGGGCACATCCCCGCGGACCACCCAGGGGCACCCCGCCATTGGCA
>JASFLR010000215.1:0-6020 GCA_050117995.1 Anaerolineae bacterium | reverse complement strand
CGCTGGGCATCGTGGCCCACGAGGTGGGCCATGCCATGCAAGATGCCACCAGCTACACGCCGCTGCGAGTGCGCTCCGGCCTGGTGCCAATGGTTCAGATTGGCTCCTGGCTGGGCCCCATCATCTTTCTTGTCGGATTCTTCCTTTCGGGTCTCACCGGCTCGACGGCTATTGCCTGGCTTGGCCTGTTCCTCTTTGCCGGTACCGTCGTCTTTGCCCTGGTAACCCTGCCGGTCGAGTTCAACGCCAGCAAGCGCGCGCTGCAACTGCTCCGCAGCTACCAACTGGCCGACGGGCGTGAGCTGCAAGAAGCCAAGCAGGTCCTGGACGCGGCGGCGTTGACCTATATCGCCGCCCTGGCCCAGGCAATATCGACGTTGCTCTACTATGTGTTCTTACTGACCGGCTTCTCGCGGCGGGACTAGGCACTGCGTATCAGTAGACCTTTCCGTGGTATGGAAGAGAGGGACTGGGTTCAGCCCCGGTCCCTTTTTCGATCTTAACCGCCGCGGCAGGCAGGATCGGCTCCCTCAAAAAGCCCCGCGCAGGACCGCTTACCACCATCTCAACCGAGACCTCCTTGCCATAACAGATTCAGTGTGCTATAATGCGGGACGTAGACAGCACACCGCAACCCACGCACACCCGTGAGACTGTCTTACTGCACACTCGCAACCCATGCCTCATCACACTACAGGCTTGACGTCGGCCACACCCTGAGATCCACTGCACCAAACCGCATACCCGGTGCCCTATATATCGGGCCGAGAGGAGCAAAGGAGAGAAGCGATGCCAGAGAGGCAAGAGAAGGTACGGCGCGGCTTTGTGATGACCGGAGGTGGGGCCAAGGGACTGTATGAGGCCGGTGTGGTCCACGCCTTCCACATCACCGGCGTGGAGTTCGACGTCATTACCGGTTCCTCGATTGGAGCCTTCAATTCGGTGTTCTTTGCCGAGTACCAACTGCGCAAAGGCGAACTTTCCCCCGAAGACAGGAACGATCCCGAACGAGCAGTGGAGGCCATGGACACGCTGGTCAAGGCCTACCACCATGCCTGGCTGCAATTGCCGGAGAAGCGGATCGTCGATGACAGCGAGACGGGACCGCTGGGCAAGCTCAAGGACGACCTGCTGCGATTCAAGCTCTGCCTGCCGGATCTGACAAGTATCATCTGGTGGTGGACCGATCCAGCGCGAGGCACCGTACCCTCGCCACGGGTCTGGCCTGCGCTGGTCAAGCTGGGTGCAGAGCTCACCGAGCGCCTGGGGGGTGCCGGCAAGCTGCTGGATATCCTCAAACACGGGCGCACAGCGCCTTTCGACAACGCGATCCGCACCTACCTGGCGCGCTTTGGCATGGAGAGATCGCTTATCCCTGCCGATGAGGATAGCCGTCTGACATCTATCTTTACCAATCCCATCGCGCCCCTCACTCACGCGCATCTGCAGGCGGAGCGGCTAGCCGACGCTGGCGACGAGGGTGACAAGATCGGCCTGGTCCAACCGGGCCGGACCCTGCGCGACTATTACCAGGCTGGCATCGATGTGCGCCTCACGAGGGCCAACTACCGAACCGGGCGCCTGGAGGTTTCGGCCTACCTATCCGCTGAGGACTTTTGCCGGTACATGCAGAGGCAGGCCTTCCGTCTGGAGAAGGAGGACCCCGACAAGATCCCGCTGGGGAGCTTTCGCCTGCAGGTGCCTGGAAACCCAAACGCTATCAATGCTGCCCTGGCCTCGGGGCGGTTCCCGGGTGTTCTGGCACCATATCGCGTGGAGGACTTGTACCCACCCGACGATCCGGAGAATACCCTGCTCTACAATATGCTCGCCAACTGGCTCGATGATCCAGAGGTCGAGTCGCGGATGACCAAAGCCTACCTCGCGCTGCAAGAGGAGGGACCGAAGGACGAGGAAGGCTGGAAAAAGACCTATGATCGATGGCGGAAAACGCAGAGCATGCGCGACTTTTTTCCCAGGCTCAGGGACCGGTACGTGGACGGTGGGGCCATCGACAACACGCCATCCAACAGCATCATCGATGCTACGCGCGAATGGGCCGACCGGGATGGGATCTCAAGACACGACCTATTTCTCGATCTGTACACTATTTTCCTGCATCCCGAGCCCAAGGTGGATCCGGTCAAAGTCGAAGACCCGGCCTTCCACCAGGTGATCCTGCGCACGCGCGAGATCCAGGGGGCAGCAAAGCAGTCGAGCGCTGCAGTAGTGGTGGACACTATCAACACCTTTGGCCGGCGCGGCGAGCGGCTGGGGGACTCGCTGCTTGCCGTGCTGCAATCCTACCAGGAGACCCTGGCATCGATGGACGCTGCACAGAGAGAGGAGATCCTTGACGGACTGCGGGAGCGGGTGCGGCAGCGCGGCATCCGTGGCTATCAGGGCGACGATGGCCAGGGGATCCTGGAGAGGATGGTCGATTGGGCCGGGAATATCGTGGACAACCTGTTGCCGATCCAGGTCAGGGCGGTCAAGATCCATCCCGAAGAGATGCCCCTGGACACACTGCAGTTCACCGAGCGGCTTGGATACCGCCACCAGAATGCCCTGGCCATGCTCACCATGGGCTGCTACAATACCCTCTGGGCGCTGCGCAACCATCTGGAGGGGCAGGGCGGCGATCTCGACGAGCGCGATCGCCAGAGTCTCGCCCTGGCACGCAAGTGGATGGGCGGCGAAGAGTGGCCGCCCGAGCCATCCGGCCCGGAAGACCCGCGCCACGCCTGGCGCTGCCAGCGCACAGCCTGCGTCTTTCACGCCGAGCACTGCCCTCACGGAGCAAAGCCGGCAGACTAGCTGTATGAAACAGGGCCAGTCTTTTGGGCTGGCCCTGCGCTATGCATGCTCCTGCTCCATTAATCGGAAGTCATGCATTTCTGCTCGGACTAGTCGTCATCATCGTCATCGTCGTCGGGCGGGCCGTCGTGGCAGGCACTGCAACTGGTCGATGTCAGTGTGTTCGGATGGCAGGTCCGGCAGGATCCATCGGAATCTTCGTGATACATGTTGAACGAGTGTCCCCGATCGTACCGTGCTGGAAGCCAGCCGCCGGTGTCGTGACACGATGCACAACTGGAGCCCAGCACTCCAGCATGATAGCCTGGCTCTCCGTGACAGGCTGAACAGCTCGTCGGCGTGCCGTCGTATACCCCGCCTCCATGACACGAGGCACAACCCAGCCCCGCATGCGCGCCCGTGAGCGGGAAGGCGGTCCGATTGTGATCCAGCGAGGCTCCCTGCCAGCCGCCGGTCGAGTGACACTCGGCGCAATTCTGGCCAAACTGTCCGCTGTGCCTGTCGTCGGCCTGGTGGCAGGCGGAGCAGTTCGTCGGCGTGCCGCTGTACTGGTCTCCCGCGTGGCACTGCACGCAGGAAACCTGCGCGTGTCTCCCCGTAAGCGAGTAGGAGGTTGTGTTATGATCAAAGCTGGCTCCCTGCCAGCCGCTGGTCCCGTGACACTGGGCGCAGTTCTGGCCAAACTGCCCGTTGTGCCTGTCGTCTGTCTGGTGGCAGGCGTAGCAATTCTGGGGTGTTCCCGCGTACTGACCTCCTGCGTGGCATTGGGAACAGGCAACCTGCCCGTGCTGCCCGGTGAGAGGATATACCGAAGCATTGTGATCGAAGGTCACGGCTGTCCAGCCTCTGGGCGCGTGACACTGGGCGCAGGCCTGACCCAGCTGCCCGTTGTGTGCGTCCTCGGTCTGGTGGCAGGCGTAGCAGTTCTGTGGCGTCCCGCTATATTGGTTCTCTACGTGGC
Organism: Anaerolineae bacterium; assembly: GCA_050117995.1. GTDB lineage: Bacteria > Chloroflexota > Anaerolineae > JAAYZQ01 > JAAYZQ01 > JBFFCR01. The sequence continues at coordinate 2,242 of JASFLR010000215.1, read as the reverse complement.
ACTCCACGCAGGCTGCCTGCTTGTGCTCTCCCCTGAGCGGATAGGCAGTGGAACCGTGGGCAAAGGTGGCACCCTGCCAGCCGTTGGGCGCATGACATTCTGCACAGTCCCGGCCTAGCTGTTCAGTGTGGATATCGTCTGTCTGGTGGCAGGACCAGCAATCCTGCGGCGTGCCTTCGTAGGTGCTGTCCACATGGCAATCCAGGCAGGCTACGTCCTGATGCTGGCCATTCAGCGGAAATGCAGTCGCGGCATGGTCGATGGCGGCCTGCGTCCACCCGGCAGGTATGTGGCAGTCGGCGCATGCCTCTCCCATCTCGCCTGCATGGGTATCGTCGTCGACGTGGCAGGATGCACAGTCTCCTGGGGTGCCCCGGAAGGTGGCGTCTTGATGGCACTCTACGCAAGACACCCACACATGCTCTCCCTGCAGCAGGTGCCCTGTCATGGTTGCATCCCACGTGATTGTGACTGGATCTGCAACGTCATGGCACACATCACACTGGGCGTTGCTGTAGCCGATATGGTCAATCGGCGCTGGCCAATCCTGCCTGTACGGATCGTGACATGCTGTGCAGTCCTCTGCCGGTGCGACGTTGTGTGGCATACTGTCGCCCACCATCACATCAGAAACGGCGATCTCTGTCCACCCAGCAGGCGCGTGGCAGGTCTCGCAGGTACCGTTCAAGTGATCGACGGGAGGCGCGTGGCATCCGGCGCAGTCCTGTGGGATCTCGGGGGCACCGTTGTGGCAGCTGTCGCACGTCGCCTCGGCATGCTGTCCCTCCAGGCTTACGGGGTGGGCAAAGCTCTCATCCAGACTCAGGGTCGGCCAGTTCTGCCCATGGCAGGCTGAATTGGCGCAAAAGCTCGAGTCGTCGGTGCCATAGCGGACCTCACCGTGGCAGTCAGTGCAGGATTCATCTACCTGGAACCGGTGCTTGCTCACAAATCTGGTGTCTAGGTGCGTCTCTGGCTCCTCCAATGCCGGAATGGCGATCTCTGGCGGCGTGTCGCCCAGATTCACCGTCACCGGGATGCTGTGACACAGGTTGCATTCCAGGGAGATAGCCGAATCTTCTGAGCTGACAAGTTGGCCGTCGTGGCAACGAAAGCAGCCATCCGAATTGCTGTGACCGGTGTTGTCGGAGAAGGACTGCCAGGTGACCCCCGGTTCCTCAAAGACCAAGCGCGTCTGTAGTTCCCGTGCCAGGCGCACCGCCTGCTCTATCTCCGCTGCGTATGCGGCAGCGATCTCGGGATACTCGGTGTTGTAGCGTGCACGGAGGGAATCAGCCGCAGCCAGCGCTTCCTCCTGAGTCGCATAGGTTGCGTTCAGCAGGGCCAACATCTCCCGCTTGGCGTAGGGCAGATCTGTGCTCAGGCGGCCCTCGGCCAGGGCTTGGTCAATCAGCTCGTCAGGAGATGGGAAAGGGTGGCCGATCCGGTTGTGACAGTCCACGCAGTCCATGGTCCGCACCTCGGCCTGGGCAATCTCTTCAGCAGACAGGGGATTGGATGCGTCGTTGTACTCTATGGTGCTGCCGTCGGGCAGGGTCTTGCGCACCCAGCGGATCTCCTGCTTGGTCTCATCGGTGGCAATATACTCCACGGGGTTGGTGATGTGCCAGTGGATGCCATAGCCCTGCTCTGCATCCTCTGTGCCAGCCCCGGTCCGCAGCAGCAGGTAAGTAAGTTTGCCGGTGTTGTCGGCATCCGGCAGAAAGTGCTCGATCTCCCGCGCCATGGCATCGTGGAACGCCGCCGGAAAATGACATTGCTCGCACGACTCACTGGCGGGTCGCATCGACTCGGATAGGAGGGGGCGCTCGTAGCTATCAAAGATGATCGCGGGCAGGTGCCGGATGTGGCTGGTCTTGAGCACAACGCCCTCCACCATGGAGACGCGTCCCATGTGGCATTCGGTGCACTTGATCCGGGCGTGGTACGAGTCCTGGTTGGCGAGCGGTTCCTCGGGGTGCACGTCGTGGCAGGTGTTCGCACAAAAGGCCACGCTGTTGGTATAGTCCCACGCTTCGGCGGCGATGATGCCCAGGCAGACAAGAGTCACAAATACTGCCCCGCTGACCAGCAGTATGCGCAGGAATCTCCACCGTGCTGCAGAGGTCTTGTCCGCCTCGATCGCTATGCTTCCTCGAGCCATTCGCACTCTCCATCGTTCGTGAATCGGCGCCGCCAGGAATCCCCTTGGGCAACCGTTTTAGGCGCTTGCCGCATACGG
>JASFLR010000214.1:0-6024 GCA_050117995.1 Anaerolineae bacterium | reverse complement strand
GGTACTGGTAAACAAGCCACCAGCCAACGCTATGGGAGCTCAGCCATCGATACCAGATATCATTGCTGCCTATCGCCAGGATCACCCAACTTGGCTGGTACCGGCGCAGCGGCCGGTCGATTCGCTGGACCAGTGAGGCAATAGTATCGCCGTTCCTGCCCGCATTTACGACCTGGCCTTGCAGGCCGGCATAGCCACTGTGCAGAGCTTCACCTACACGCTCAACGTAGCTCTCACCAGTACTGCCCTCCGTCAGGCTGTCGCCCGCAAACAGGTAGACACTGACCCCGGATGATCCCATACACACTCCGTATCCATACTCCCAGGTGTGCGCACCTTGCTGCCCAAGTATTGTAGCTTTGAGACAGGCCGGCTTCTCAGGCTAGGTTAGCACGCACTCTTCGAGTCTTCCGAGCCTCAGATCGCCCGCGCGAACCGGCGGCACACCTATGGCACGCCCCGCAAAGCCACCGTGGCAATCAGAACCGCCTGTGATCAGCAGATTCCGGCTGCGACAGTAGTCCAAGTAGCTGCGTGTCTCTGCCTCGTCGTGATGAAACGAGAAACACTCCAGACCGCCGACCCCCATCTCCACCAGCAGATCAAGGCGTTCCACATCGACACCATTATAGAAGCTTGCCCCTGGATGCGCAAGGACCACCACTCCGGACGCCTGATGCACACAGTTGACGGCATCCTCCACCGGTGGAAACTTGGCCTCTGGGTGGCCTATCTCATCAAACATCCGGAAGTAGCTGTGCACATCCTGGCAGATTCCCAGATCGATCAGGTAGTTCAGTGCCTTCCACCCCCCCCGCCTCCGATTCCAGGTGTAATGCGCGTAATCGTCGAGCGACACATGATACTCAAGGTCAGCCAGCAGGCCCACAGCCTCGTCACTCGAAGTGGTCAGGCTGGCATTGTTCGCGACAGCCAACTCCCCAAGTTCAGCATTCTCCGGATCGAAACCGTAGGCAAGCAGGTGATATCCCTGTCCATTGAGCTGCGAAGACAGCTCGACTCCAGGCAGGAATCGCAAACCGCTGCCACGGATCAGATCTGCTGTCTCGGCAAGACTCCCCAATGAATCGTGATCGGTTACAGCAAAGAATCCGATCCCCGCCCGGCGTACCTCGTCTACCAGTTGCTCCGGCGGCCACCGTCCATCGGAGGAAGTGGTATGCAAGTGCAAGTCTGCTCTAATGTCCATAGATCCGAGTTCCACAGGAGCTATTGTACCATAGTTCCAGCATTATCGCACAGAAGCCCTTCCAATGCGACTGCGGCTGTCAGTCCAGAGCTATCGCGCACCATAGTCCCAGCCGCTACATAGAGCCCTGGATGACACCCACGCCAGATCTGCCGCATCTCCACTAGCTGCTATCGCATGCCACGGAGCGAACTCGCCAACTGCCAAAGGCAGACGGCAAGAACGACCATACCTGGCATCCACCACTCCAGCCAACCGACCAAAGACTCGGTACGAAGTGTGACAGTGACCCAAACCGTCAGCAGCGTCATGGCTGTCCAAACGGCTGTGCGCAGGCGGACGTTGCGCAGTCTCTCAGTCCTCGGGCTCTCATCCGCCAGGAAGGATAGCTCGCCCTCTTCGGCACGCCGGAGCAAGACCGCGAGAGCTCTAAGCCCGCGTTGCATATCGTAGCCCTGCCGGATGATGCCCTCGGTGATGATACGCTCTGCACTGAGCTCGGAGGCTGTCTGCCGTGCCTTAAGTTCCCAGAAGATCGGCAGGTTATCCCGCATGAAGTTCATCTTCTTGGAGAGGAGTGCAGCCAGATTCCCATACACAATCACTCCACGCATGTAAGTTGCCCAGCCGGTTGCCACTCGCATGTGGTGCTTGTGATAAAGCCGTAGCTGCTCTTCGATATAGAATCCCAGGCTCCGGGCTGCAAATGCCTTGGTTCCCTCTTGCTTGTAGCGCATCGACAGCGACTTGAAGTCAGACTTGAAGGCACGCAGATCGGTCTTGGACGTCGGCCTCCCGTAGCGCAGTATGATGGGCCACAGGGCCTCATAATCGTCCAGCATCTCATATAGCGCCATATCGACAATATCTCGTCGCGTCTGCTCATCCAGCTCACCCACAATGCCAAAGTCCACATAGCCCAAACGGCCATCTTCCATCAGGATCAGGTTTGCGGGATGGGGATCAGCCTGAAAGAAGCCACATTTCAATGCCTGCATCAATTGGTTGCGCATGATCTGGCGTGCCAACCGATCGCAGTCCACGCCGTGCTCAGAGAGCCACTCGGGCTCGTCCAGGTGATTCAATACATCATTCAGGGTCAAGCCGCTGATATACTCGGTCACAATCACCCTGCCGGTGGACAAGTCGTCGTAGACGAGAGGAACGTACATCCCCTCGATCTCGAGCGTTCTCAGCCGGCGTGCAGCGTCAGCCTCGTGGCAATAGTCAAACTCCGCTCGAGTAAAGCTGACTACCTCCTCGATGATCGCTTCTAGCTGCGATCGGGTCATGCGCAGCAACACGTGCATGCGTGTGTACCGCACAATCTCACCCAGGATATCAAAGTCACGCTCAAAGATCCGCTGGGCACCGGGCCGCTGCACCTTTACTGCCACGTGCTCGCCATTCTCCAGAATGCCCTTGTGCACCTGGCCAATGGACGCACTTGCCAGCGGCTCGATGTCGATCTGGTCAAAGCGCGACCGCCAGTCATCGCCGAGCTCGTCAGCCAGGACAGCCTCCATCACCGAAAAAGGCAAAGGCAGTGTGCTGTCTAGCAGTTGCGAGAGTTCCTCACGGTAGGCCAAGGGCAGTGCGCCAGCGTGTAGCGCCAGCAGCTGGCCGATCTTCACAAAGGACGGTCCCAATGCCTCAAAGACTCCACGCAATCGCACGGCCCCCGCCTCATGAGCATCCACGACCTGTTCAGCTTCCGGGGACCGATCTGGCAGCCAACGTGCCCACCAGCTTCGTTCAATCAGTTCTCCAAACCCAAACCTGCTCAAGGTCAGCAGGATCTCCACCGTGCGCGCAGCGCGGCTCTTTCCGTCACCAACAGTCCAGAGGTCCTCACTCGTCACGGTCAAATTCTCGGTCATTGGCTGCTCGAACTCCCGGCAAGACTCTGCCCATCTCGTTTCCGCCTGGCAAAGACCAACACTACCCCGAGTAAAGCCATTTGTCAATTCAGCCAGACTGTCAGAAAGATGTCAGTCACGATCCACATCAGCACAGAAACTTTTTCTTGTCACCTTCGTAACAATATTGTATAATGGAGAACGTCCTGGACAGCACAACGTCAACCCACCCGTGTAGCACCGCTACGAGTCACAATTGCTGTCCCGCTGGCAACGATGGAGACACTGTTGTCCCACGCAAGAACCAAATGCTAGTGTATGCTTGGCAATCTATCTGGCGCTCACGTCAGGTGTGAGTGACCGATCATCACTCGAAAACTGGAGGAGGTGAAGGCAAATGGGTACATTGGACGAGTTCAAGGACACGCAAAGCGACAAAGAGTCTGTGGGAGAGGCAGGGGACATTTTGGGCGAGCAGGAAGGCGTAGCGGAAGTTGCTGCTTCCGCAAGTGAAGGGGAGAAGGGCATGTTGGAGACAGTCGAGTCTTCTCTGGGAGGTCTTGAAAAGCTGGCTCGCAAGATCCCTGGCTACGGCGGGTACAAGGAAAAAGAGCTGCGGCGCGAGGCGGACAAGCTTCTGCGCACTGAACTGGCTAGCAGATTTGATGAACAGCGCAAGCGCGTGGCCGAGTTGCAGCACGATCTGATAAGCCAGGCCAGGATCGAGTTCCTGGACGACCTGGAGCGGGCAGCTCTCAAGCTGCAGCTCCTGATTGACCGCATCAAGACCGCATCCTATGGGTATGCTGGCCTCTTTGACGCAGTCAAGGTCAAAGAGGAGCAACTGGACGCGCTCTACGCATTTGACAGTCAGATGCTCGATTTTGTTGAGAGCGTTGCCGCGGACATCGATCGATTGACCTCGGCCATCGTCGCGGGCGAGGGTATCGGCGACGCCATCCGTGCGCTGGTCGGCACAGTTGATGAGGCGAATCAGGCGTTCGGACATCGTGAGGAAGCCGTCCTACAAGCCGGAACATACTAGATTGCACAGAATTCAAGTGATATAGGAGGATTACAGTGGCACGAATTATCGATGTAATCGAAGTACCAGACCAACAGAAAGAAGAAATGGTCCGGCGTCTGCCCGAATATGGCTCGGGAGACTTTCGATTGGGCTCCCAGGTTATTGTACGAGAGTACCAGCAGGCCGTGTTCTTCCGGGATGGCAAGGCCCTGGACACCTTTGGCGCGGGCCGTCACACCATCACCACCGCCAACCTTCCGTTGCTTTCTGGCCTGATTGGCATGGCAACCAGCGGGCGCACCCCATTTACCGCTGAGGTCTACTTTGTCAACATGCGCGAATTCCTGGACCAAAAGTGGGGCACCTCAGAGCCAATCCCGCTTCGCGATGCCGATCTCGGACTCGTCCGTCTGCGTGCTTTTGGCACATTTTCCCTGCAGGTCAACGACCCCTCCCTCTTTGTCAACAAGATCGTGGGTGGCCAGGGGATCTATGACACACGCCAGATCACCCGCTTCTTGCGGGGCATTGTCGTCAGCAAGATGACCGATCTGCTTGGGGAGTTGGGTAAGGGCCTTTTCGACCTGCCTGCCCTATACGATGAGATCGGAGCCGGGACCAAAGCCAAAGTCCAGGATGATTTTGCCAACCTGGGCATTCAGCTCAAGACGCTCTATGTAAACTCCATCAGCCCCACCGAAGAGACCGCCAAGGCCATCGACGAGCGGGCCTCCATGGGTGCTATCGGGGACATGCAAAAGTACATGCAGTTCCAGACCGCTCGCGGCATCCGCGACGCAGCGCAAAGTGGTGGCGAGGCCGGCAATCTCACTGGTGCCGGCGTCGGCCTGGGCGCTGGTGTGGGCATGGGCGCAGCTATGGCACAGGCTATGGGCCAGAGCATGTCCGGCGCGTCACAGCAATCCGGCGGAGAACCAGCTTCCTCGGTGCCTGACATCATGACCCTTTCCGAAGCCAGCGCCTACATGCGCGTCGGTGAAGAGGACCTACTCGCGGTCATCCAGTCCGGCGAGCTAAAAGCAAAAAAGATAGGGACTAGCTACCGCATCAGCAAGCAGGCGATTGACGAGTTTCTCTCCAGTTAGTAGCTGCCCGAATGTGGAGATCTGTTGCTAGCACTCTACGTGGGGGGAAGGCATGTGCCTTCCCCCTGTTCTGTTGCTCACCAATTCTGTGCGTGTCTACCGCAAGAGGTTGACAGCCGCCCGCCCTTGTGCTATTCTGGCACCCAGATATCCTGATGGTGGAGAAACATACTATGTGGCAATCATACGAGATGCCTACATCAGTCGAGGAAGCTTTGCAGGTCCTCGCCCGCTTTGATGGGCAGGCCCAACTCATCGCTGGCGGAACCGACCTGATCATCGAGTTGCAGGAGGGCAGGCACACCGTTGAGTGCTTGGTGGATGTCACGCGCATTCCCGACCTAGATCAGATCGAGCAGCAAGATGGCTGGATCACCATTGGCCCCAACGTGACCTTCCGCCAGATCAAAGAGTCGCCTATCCTCAGGGATCAGGCACGAGCCCTTACCGAAGCAGCGGGCACAGTCGGGGCATTGCAGATCCAGACCGTGGCGACGTTAGCTGGCAACATCGCCAGCTCCCTGCCTGCAGCAGACGGCTCGGTGGCACTGCTGGCATTCGACGCGGAAGTTCAGGTAGCCAGCCTTGCCGGACGGGAGTGGCATCCAGTCGATGAGCTCTTCCTCGGACCAGGCAAGTCCGCAGTAGATCCGGCCCGCCAGATGATCACAGCCATCCGCTTTCCGTCCCCGCAGGGCAGGCATGGATCTGCCTGGGAGCGTATTGGCCGGCGGCGAGCGCTTGTGCTGCCCATTCTGAACTGCGCAGTGAGCGTCGTACTGGACGCCGAGGGCCTGATCGTTGAGCGGGCGAGAGTTGGCT
>JASFLR010000213.1:0-6026 GCA_050117995.1 Anaerolineae bacterium | reverse complement strand
TTGTCGGCCGTCGCCCGCGCCGGCGCGCGGATTGCCGCGAGCCCCAGGCTTTCGGGCGCACTTGCTCCTCCATCCTGTTCTACGGCGCCCACAACCCCGGTAAAGGCCGAGACCGGGCCGCCATCGTTGACCAGCAGCGGCGCCGTAGCGGTCACGATCCGGGTTGCGGTCCCCTCGGTGTAGCGCAGTCCCGCGGTGACGGTCACCGGCTGGCTGGGGATGGTTGGCAGGCCACCATAGGTCGCGTACAGAGTCCGAGGCAGTGTCATAGGCGGAAGGGACCATTGGGCATGGGTTGGCTCGGAGGCGAGGAGGGTGCCCACATCCATTCCGGGCAGGATCAACGGCGGGAACAGCATGGCGCTGTGCGCCACGTCGGAGAAAGCCACGGGGAGCGTGATGGTGAACATGGCGTCCAGGCCGGCGACCTCGTCGTTCGCCCAGGGCGAGGAAGTCACGGTGATGGCGGTGCCCCCACCGTTGGTGAAGGACTGGCTGATAGAAAGCCCAAGGGCCTCACCCACTGGAAGGGCATCGTAGGCGTTGGGACTGCTGAGCTTGGCTTTTTCCTGGGAGTCCTTGCGATGGTCCCGATCCGAGTTTTGCTGCCGGGGATTGGGAAAGGCCGCCGGAGCCGGCAGCGTGAGATAGGGCTCTTGCATCTGGACGCGCCAGGGCACATCTACGGTGTAATCGGTGCCATAGACACTCTGGCCGATGGGTACCTCCTCCCGGTCCGATAGCCCATCGTCGTCGGTATCCGCGTCGTCGGGATCGGTGCCCACCATCAGCTCCCAACCGTCCATGAGGCCGTCTTCATCAGAGTCCGGCATGCAGGGATCGAATCCCTCGCGCTCGACTTCGAACTTGTCGGAAAGTCCATCACCGTCAACATCCCAGCTCTCCCAGGAGGCGGGCCCAGGCATGCCAGGGCAAAGATCCGCGTCAGGGCCGGTCAGTTGTCCGAGGACGGGACTGACAAACCCCACCAACCCGTCGCCATCGGGGTCCGGGTTGGTCAGTTCGGCCCAGTGGAAGACACCATAGGGCGTGGATGGCAGGATGTCAAAGTAGAGCGGCTGGATCGATGGTGGTGATGTGGACGTGGTGGTATCCCCGTCGCAACCCGCGATGGTCGAGCACTCGTCGTGCTTGATGGTCACATCCATGGACACGTCGAGCAGGAGCTGGCCGTTGACTTTGGCCCCCGGCTCGACGATCAGGGTGGCCGTGTAATAGAACTCGCGCTCCCAATCAGGGGGAGAAAGCTGATACAGGCTCGATCCGTTATAAAAACCCCCCGTGGAGAGAACCCAGCCTATCTCGTGGGGAAGGTAAAAGTAAGCGCAGTAGTAGTTCTTGGCAGGTGAACCCGCAAAGGCGCCGTACGCCTGGAGTGCCTGCATGTAGGCGTCGAACAAATCCTGGCTTGGCGTGCAAATGGACGCTGGCTGCCCGGGCCAATTTGTATAGCGCCCGATGTGCATCTTGGCGTCCGATTGATTCAAGTCGCCAATGGTCCCCCCGTTCACCGTCTTCATGGTCATGGACGAAAGCAGCGAAAGCTTGAACTGCCGGCCCGACAGCACGCCGCCGCCGGGTTCGAGGGGCTCCATATCCAGCGTATCCAACCAAGTCAAATTCTCGACGAGCTTGGTACGCACAATAGTGTCGATATCGAACAGCCACTCAATAAGGGCCGTGATGGGATCCAGGGTGACGCCGGTCAGACTTGATAGGGCCATGGCCAGACCGAGGACAATGGCCGCGACGGTGCCAAAGGGAAAGACCGCACCCAGGACAAAGAGCACGATGAGCAGAACAGTTTCTACCACAGCCCGGAGCACCAGCGTCAGCGCAATGCTGGGCCCTGCGTCGCCGATCTGCAAGGCCACCGCCAGCCAGATCATGCCCACGGCAAAGATCAAGCCGACCAGGCCCAACCCCCTGGCCAGGTTGCTCACTTCCACAGCCATCGTCTGGGCGGCTCCCTGGCCGACCTTGCTTGCGCTGTCGATGATAGCCTTGGTCGTGTCCCACAGCGCCCGGATCTTCCGGTAAACTTCGACCACCTTGGTGAGGATATCGACCAGGTCACCAAGCCATTCCCAGCCGGTGACCGTGGCCAGAAAATTCAGCACATTGATGGCAGTCTCGGTCCAGCCCAGCAAGGTCTGGTCTAGCGGCTCGCCAGGCTCCGCCGGCGCCTCCTCCGATCCGGGAGTCGTGGCCTTGGCACTGGGCGGCGAGGTTTCGGGCGAATAGTCCATGAAACTACCGATGGCCTCGACGAGGCCGGTGCCCACGTCATAGACGCCGACCACCTTGTTCCACTGCGCCTCCAACCAGGCCAGCGGCCCGCCCGCCTCCCCTATATCCAGCAACAAGTCGATGACGTCCTTGTAGGCACCGGGAAGGTCGTTTACCCCGTTGAACAGCTCCAGCACCGTTTCGGGGTCGGTCAACACCTTCTCCAGATCCTGGATGTCGATCTGGCCGATCTTTTGGAGTGCGGTCATGCCGGTCTGCCAGGCAGTGGTGGCCATCTTGATGATGTTCAGTTCTTCGTTGTAGTACTCATCGTTGGGATTGGTGATCGCCGCGTACTCGAGCTCTACCTTCTGCAGCACCTCATCCAGCGTAAGGGGCTCCCACTCCCCCGCCAGGCCGTCCCAGTGCCAGCGATAGGTCTGCAGCTTCAGGCTGCGGCTGGTGATCAGGGGCTTGATGCAACTATTGATGGTGATGTCCAAATAGTCGGTAGTTGGGTCATCGTCCAGGTTGACAGTGGAGGTCTTTTGCTCACTGGCGATGACCAATGTGGGCTCCAGGGTGAAATGATCATAGTACTCGTCATTGAACAACTGGACGGTAGTGGTCATGGTGGTGGTCGCAATCGCCTCGTCCAGGTGTTCATAGTCCATGCTCTCATCGTACCTGACCCTGAACCAATCCTCCTCAAGGTACCATCGTTCGACATCGCTGGCGCTGCTGGTTGCATCGAATCGTGTCTTGATATCGGCCAGGTCCAGGCGCCCGGTCAAAAAATGGGCCTCCATGCCGGCGCGGAGGAGGGAAATCCGCGAATCATCGAACCGCTCCCCCTCGTCCGGCGTGTAGGGCAGGGGAGCTGCCACCAGCATGGACGCACCACCCTGGCGCGAGACCTGCAGGCCGGTGAGGTGGTAGTCCTCGTCGTACACCGCCAGACCGTACTGGCCGTCAGGGCTGGGAACATACTGTCCCGCGTCCGGATCGAACCGTCGCACGTCGCCCAGCAGGGCCCACTTGAAACGCAGGTCGCGCCAGTGCCGGGTCAGGCTTGGGCTCGTCCCAGCGTCGTGCAGCATCTTGGCCTGGAAGGCAAAGACCTGCCCGCCCCGCTCGACAGGGGATAGGGGGATGTACATGTCGTACAGCGCCTCGCCGTTCTCCACGACGGGGTTGCCCTGCTCGTCCTTGTGGGAAGCTACGCTGACTCCATAGTGTTCCATGGCCTTCTGGCTGGGCAGGTCGCTCTCGCGGAGCGTGGCCTGCAAGAGAGGCACGAGGGTGAGCTGGCCGCTGGTGCCGGAGCTCTGGCCGGTGGTAAAGAGAAAGAGGTTCTGGAGCAGAGGATTCGTACTCTGGATGGCGCCCTTGTTGTCGCCGGGCCACTGGACGTGTTTGTAAGCCCAGCGCAGCGATTCCTCTCTCTTGGGCCGGATCTGGATCTCGACGTAGAAGGGATAGGGGTCAAGCTCCTCCCACGGATTCTGGTCGAGGGTATCAAAGGTCAGATTCGGACCGGCGTGGTCGCCGCCGAGCCAGCCCACAGGACTGCCCTCAGATGCGGAAAACGGGGACAGGTCCAGCCCATCGGGCACCCCATCGCTATCATTGTCATCATCCCAGGCATAACCATAGCCATAGCCATTGCTGCACTGCCCGCGCCAGTATTCGGCGCCGTCCTTGAGGCCGTCATAGTTGCTGTCCGGATTCAGGGGATCGGTCTCGATCAGCCGATCATCGCACGACACGCCGTGCACCTCGTCCCAATCGCTAAGCCCATCATAGTCCGAGTCGGCGGCAAAGGGACTGGTGCCCAGGTGCAACTCGTAGCGGTTGGGCAAGCCGTCGCCGTCGTCGTCGGCGTCCTCGGGCAGCGCACTGGCCTTGCTCAACGAGCTGGGGCTGTAGCCGCTGGCCAGGGCCGCCGTCTCCTCCATCATCCGCGCGAACTCGCTGCCCGGCGCGGGGGGCTCCTGCAACGCATCACCGGCGACCGCCTCGCGTAGCCCGGCCGACTCGGCTATCGGTGTCAAGCTGGGCGCCAGCAGCCCGGCGATCAGGGCCGCAGTCACCGCCACGGTGGCCCGCCGGCTTCCGCTCCTGGCCCGCACCAGCAGCCAGCAAAGAACCAGGAACGCCAGGGCCACCGCCGAATACAAGCCAAGCTGCGCCCGCCCGACCGCATCCGGAGGCGGGCGCAAGACGCCCGTCTGGGGCGAGGCAGCGGGATCGAAATGGTTGGGCGGGAACTCGACGCCGAAATTGGAGTAGTCCGTGGTGCTGGCCGCCCGGCTACGGTAAGGCTCAGCGCCGCCGCTGACCCATTCCAGGCTGAGCACCAGGCGCACGGGGAATCCGGCACCATCGATCCATAGCTCGCCGCTACCCTCGATGGAGGGACCGCTGAGCCTGGCCAGCGCGACGGCCTGGGGATCGGTTATCCCCTGTTGTACGAGCAGGAAACGCCTGACATCGTCAGAGTGGAGCTTGAAACCGACGCGACGGAAGGTCGGTGAGTACTCGCCAAGGGCCAGGGGACCTTGTGCCGGGTCGAGGTGTTCCACATCTCTCGCCGCCGACACTAGGGAGAGGCCCATGCCGTCCACCTCAACGGCGGCCGTGCCCAGCTCAGCCGCCACCCAGCGGTCCCCGACCCGGTGATAGACGTCAGACCCTACAGCCAGGAACTCCTCGGCCTCTTGCTGGGCCGGGACAAAGCTGGTGCGCCCCGGCAGAATGGCGAAACGGGCGCGGTCCGGCGCGGAGATGGCGCCCTCGATCTCGAAATGGGCCCACTCCTCCTGACCACCCAAGTAACCAGGACCGAGCTGGCGCACGATCTGGTCCAGGCTCATCTGCACCTGGTAGCTGCCGGCGTCGCGGGCCCGACCCAGGGCATCGCGCAGCAGCGTCTTGGCAGAGTCCTGTCCCTGGACCTTGTGTTGGATGGCCAGCGTGGCTGCCAGGATACAAAGGGTCAGCCCCAAGAGAGCGATAAGGCGACTGCGTTTCATGGTACCCTCCCCCCCTGGCCTACGTGACGGCTGGCGCACTGCTGCTAGATGAGGGGCAGGCGGAGTGAGCCGGCCCTTGTACGGAACACGCACCGATACTGAGAGACGAGTTACGCTCGACAAGAAGGCAAATAGGGCGTAGCCAGAACCGCAAACGAGCTGGCTCGGGTGTGATCCTGTTTTGGTTGGCATATTATAGCACATATCGTTGCAAGACGCAACGGGCGGATCATAGAGCCAGTACAGAGGTTTGGTCCAATGCTGGATTTGCGCAGCTGAAAGCGTGCTGGGTGACTGGATGAATAGCTAGACCAACACCAGGCGAGCCCAAGCTCAGACCATGCTGTTCAGACAGTCAGAACCCCAACCGAGAGTCCGAAAAGGCCATCTCGGATCGGGATCTAGGGCTCGGGGCTACACTACTACCAGCGCTTCACCCACTGCTCAGAGCGGTCGTGGTCTGAGGACAGTACCGAGGAGTAGAGGGCATTAGGCGCGGGCTCATAGCCACAGACAAAAGCCCGCGTCGCCCCCAGCCTTTTCACACGGCGCAGCCCTTCGGTGATGGTCGCTCGAGCCAGGCCGAGACGCTGGTGCTCCGGCACTGTGGCCACCGGCTCGATGTAGGCACTGCGGGTCACGTCGTCGTACCAGAAGGTACTGAATGAGGCGATCTCGCCTCCTGGTGCGACCGCCACGATATCGAGATCACGGCGATAGAGAGGGCAGCGCTGGATGTTC
>JASFLR010000212.1:0-6054 GCA_050117995.1 Anaerolineae bacterium | reverse complement strand
GGCGGAAGCCCAGACATTCAGTGTGTCCGGCGCGTCCTCCGTGTCGGTTGACTACCCCACGCAGTACGCCTACGTGGCCAACGGATCGTCAAGCGTGGCCATCTTCGCGCCGCGCGAGTTCGAGGGCCAGAATGATCCTCGCCCTCGGCCGCCGCTGGAACCCAGGATCTGGAGCTCCGAGGAGATCAGCTTCAACCGCGGCTTTGCCACTCTCGCAGACGGACCGTTCCTGATAACGGCCACGGGAGACCTCCCCATTACGCTCGAACTGCTGGACGAAGGAAACCTGCCTCTCGGGATTACCTTTGTCGACAACGGCGACGGCACCGCGACGGTGAGCGGCGTACCTGGCCCCGAAACCGAGGGCGACCACGCGTTTGCCGTCACGGCGACGAACTCGGAGGGGGTCTACGCCCAGGCGCTCGACATCACCGTCCAGACGCCGCCTGCCATCAGCAGCGACCCCACGACCACCTTCTACGCCGGCTCCGCCAGCTCGTTCACGGTGTTCGGCACGGGGTATCCGACACCGATCTTCTATACGTGGAATGAAGGAGTACTCGAAGCGGCCGGCGTGCAGCTCGTGGACAACGAGGACGGCACCGCCAGCCTGGTCGGCACACCGACAACCCCGGGCCCGTATGAGTTCCTGCTCGAGGCAACGAGCGGCTGCCCGCCCGATGCCCAGCAGACGTTCACCCTGAACGTCGACGAGGGGCCGAGTGCGCCCGCGATCACCAGCCTCAACACGGCCACCTGGGCAGCCGTCGGGGCGCCCTTCTCTCCGGACCCGTTCACCGTGACGAGCATCGGCTCGCCCACGCCGGCCCTGTCCGTCGTGACCGCAGAGGGGCAGACGGGCCTGCCACCCGGCGTGACCTTCATCGACAACGGCGACAGCACCGCGATGTTCGGGGCCGCCTGCGCGAGCTTCTATCCGACGATGTCACCGGAATGCCTCGGGCTGCTGGAAGAAGGGACCCAGGGCGAATACACATTCACCATCCAGGCAACAAACTCGGAGGCAACCACCGACCAGACCTTCACCCTGAACTTGGTGCACGACACTTCGCTCCTGGGCGCCGATCCGAGCACCCTGTCGTTCGCCACGGACGGCACGTATGAGCCGGAGGCAGCAGTCAACCTGACGACATTGGGCGATGTGCTGCCCTACGCGGCGGTAGCCACCGCGGACTGGCTCAAGACGACTCCCGAAAGTGGCTGGATGCCGGGCAGCATCACCGTCTCGGCGAATGCGGCGGGACTGGCCCCCGGCACCTACACCGGCACCGTCATCGTCGGCTCGGCCGGCACGGAGGGCCCTTTTGCCACCATTGCGGTGACCCTGGAGGTGCTTGGCGTGCTTGAGGAAGGCGAGGTTGGCGTATGGCCCAGCGCGCTGAGCTTCGACTACCACGTCAACGATGGCATCACGCCGCCGCCGCAACCCGTCTGGGTGCTGAGCGGTGGTGGGTTGCCGCTGGAGTACACGGTGTCCATAGAGGGAGGAAAATGGTTGTCGGCCCCGGCCAGTGGTACGGCTCCGGACGGCTTCCTCGTCTACGTGGATCCGGGAGTGGGCGTCGGAATGCACGTTGCCAACCTCACGATTGACCCCGACGGCGAGGGGGAGGACGACGACTCGCAAACCATCCCCGTGACCCTCGTCAAGACCGCGGGGGACGCCGACGTGATCCAGATCATGCTCGATGTCGGTGAAGGGCCAGAGGGCCTCACCGTCGACCTCAACACGCACGACGTGTTCATCACCTCTTCCAGCGGGTCAGCGGAGGCCGCCGAGGAGAGCGGCACCGCGGTGGAGGTGCCCACGACGGGACCCCCTGAACCGCAGACGGTGTTCCACATCGACCCGCTGGCCCTGACTGTGGAAGGCGAGACCGTCGTGCACAGCGAAGGCGAGTACATAGCCGTCAACAGCACAACCGGGCGCGTGTATCAGGCCAGTGAGGGCACGAGCGAGCTTGCGGTCATCAACGGATACACCGACGAGGCGGTCGCCTTCATCCCGCTGACCATCCCCGAAGGCCCGTGCATTCCGTACCAGATCGCCGTCGACGAGGCGCAGAACATCATCTACGTCGGGGCCAAATCTCCCGAGCCCGAGGGCACCTATCCCGACCCCCTGATCCCAGATGAGAACGGGAACTACGGGTGCAAGGCGATCCGCGAACTACCATCCGATGAGGCTGAACCCGGCCAGGAGGAGCTCGACTGCTGGCACGCCGGCCCGGTCTTTGTCATCGACGGCTACACGAACCAAGTCGTCTCCTACTTCCTCGCCGGCGATGATCCCGAGGGGGTCGTCTTCGCTGCAGCCACCGGTAAGGTGTACGCCTCCAACGAGGACGACGGCACCATCACCGTTGCCCAGGGTGCGGTCCGTAACGGCGAGGACAGCATCACTCCACCCTACGTGATCGGCACGATCATCCAGGGCAGCCTGGAGGAGGGCTGGTGGGTACCCACCTGTGACGAGCACAACTACTGCGGACAGCGAGGAGAGGACTCGGAGGAGTTTAGGAATCTGTCGCTGTGGCCGGAGCGCTCGGCCTGCTACGGCATCGACGATGAGGCGGAGGAGGCCGACAAGATGACGGTCGATCCGGACGGCAACGTCTACATCATCGACGACCGCTATCGTGTGGCCAAGATCGACGGCCAGACCGATGAGGTCGTCCAGGTGATCGAGATCCCCGGATACGACTGTGAGGTCACGCTCCCGGACGACTCGCCCGATGTGCTCCGGAACACTGCGAACAACATCGCCTATATGCCGCTTGGGCAAGGGAAGCTGTACGTCGTTTCCGAGCAGAACACCATCAGCCTGATCGAGTGGAAGTATCTGGGCAAGAGGACACTCACGAACATCACGACGCTCACGGTTCCGGGAGCGTCCGAGCTCGACGCCATCACCACCGACTGGACACTGAACCAGGTCTACGTCACCGACGAGGAGCTGCCAGCGCTCTGGATCCTGAAGGGCTCCTGTGCGAACGGTGTCGGGATCCACTGTGTGCAATGACGCACGCCTAGTTGTGTAACCAGGGTGGCGGCGCGCCTGGAGGAGGGTGCGCCGCCACCGCTGCCCACGAGCAATGACATCACAGGGTAGCACGTCCAAAACCGTGTCACAGCCTCATGGTATCGTAGTAACCCTGGACCTTCAGGGCTTTTGCATCCTGGGCGGGCCTCCACACTTGAAGGCCAAGCCAGCACCCCAGCCCAGCGCGGGCAGCAACCGTAGCCCTGACGGTCTCCGCCCGCCAGGCAGCCTCGAGCCGAGCATCTCTCCCCACCCTTGAATCTAGGAATGCCCCATATAGCACCTCGAAAACAGTGAGAGAGTAGCCGCAGAGTTGTGGATCCCCAGAAATGCAAATGGCCCTCCTCGGAGGGCCATGCCAGACAGATTCTGGCGGGAGCTACGGGATTGGGCCACTCACGCGCATACCGGTGGTGACCTTCCTACCCAACCGCATTGCTTTCTAGTGTTTGCTCCACGGAAGTCCGTCGCTACCACAAGCCCCTTGTCTCTATCAGCATCATGCAGGTGGCCAGCAGCAAAACGGCAACGCCCTTGTGACACAGCAGGCCCACTCGTAGATCTGAGCCCAGTATCCACTCGCCAGTCTCTCTCATCGCATGCTTCCCATTGTACCCGAACCAGAACGGATATCCGTACGAAACTGAGTGTAACGGCAATTTCGGAGATTGTCTCTGTCAAACCCTGAGAGTGTCTGCCTTGAATGGCTCAAAGCTCATGAAATCGGCATGGTGTATGATAAAGGACTCGGTCGAACGCTTACCCAAATCACCCTCCTTGGAGTGAGTTGCGATCATATGACAGATTTCGTCCGGTACCCCAAAGCGCATCGCCAACGCCACCCCGCTGAAGGGGTGCCTGAGAAGCCTACCGGTGTTGCCCACCACAGCCGTTTCACCATCCTTCACATACTCGATCAGCTTGCCAACATCGATCAGTATCGCTCCTGCAATGAGATAGTCCATATTGATCGGAAGCTTGTCGCCAAAGAACCGCTGCATGGCTTTGGCCGAATCGACGGCAATATGAACGACCGCCCGCTTATGCTCCATGAACGTCACCCGGCAATCCTCGATCAGCAGTGTAAACGGAATCGACAGCAAGTCCTCTGCCGACAAGACGCTCTGCTCGAGGGCGTATTCCCAAGTCTGGTAGACCTTCTCCTTGAGGTCAGCATCCTCGATCCACTCGATCTCGGGCCAGATTCCCTGAATTTCTTTGCGCATCATCACACCTCCAGTCCTATTGGATGCCACACATCGTACCACCTTTTTGCAGTTTGCTCCACCTCTGAGGGACAAGTGACCAACAGAATACCGCACCCGACGATTCCCGTCGTCGCGGGCGCTATCTGTCCGAGCAAGCCCAACGCGCATCTTGACTTCGCTGTTCGGCGCCCAGTTCCTGTTGCAGTCGCTTTGCGATACGTTTGACCTGCTTGGCGACAATCGCGTCGCGAAGGATCTTGTCAGGTGCCTGGAAAGTCAGAGCATAGGCCATGCTCTTCTTCCCTGCAGGAATCGGCTCGCCCCGATACACGTCAAACAACTGGACATCCTTGAGCAAGAAACCACCCGTCTGGGAAACCAACGTCTCTACCGTAGCTGCGGGAATTCCTTCGTCGACGACAACAGCCTAATCCAGTAATACGGCAGGGTACGGTGAGACGGCATCCACAAACCAGACCGGCGGAACCTGGGCCAGCAATGCCTCGAGGTCCAGTTCGGCTACAGTCAAGCGGCGATCTGGAAGGCTGTGCGGACTCTTGGGACTCGTCCCAACTCCCCTCGAATGTTGCCTGTTCGTCTCCGTCTGCCGACCATCCAGTTCTGGCCAATGCACAAAGATCCAATCGCACTATGGGATATGTGGCAACCCCCTAAGACACAAAGAGACCCCGAGTATTTCGAGGTCTCTCTATCCTAGATACAATTACTATAGGCGGGAGCGACGGGATTTGAACCCGCGGTCTCCGGCTTGACAGGCCGGCATGTTAACCACTACACCACGCCCCCAATGCAGCGCAGAATATACCACAACTCCCTGCGTTCGTCAAATCACCAGCCAGCTTGTGCTCTTTGCACTGAACGCCCGGCACCCGAGTCCGGTTCTATGGATAGGGATGCCATCGGCTGCCCGGGCTTACGGAGGGATAGATCATGCAGGCTCGCAACAGAACCCTGGCACTACTCTTGATTGTGTCGTTCGTGGCTGCTGGCTGCAGCTCATCCACACCAGCCATCACGCCCCTGCCAGCCACCGCAACCGGGGTCGCGCTTGCCCCAAACGATACCCTGCCGCCACCTACCGATACCCTACCACCACCTACCAGAACCCCCACGCCGCCCACAGCCACGCACACGCCAGTCCCGCCGACACCCACGGTGCCAACGCCAACACCCACAGTGCCACCACCCGCGGAATGTACGGGTGAGCTCGCCGGCTGCGTCCAGGCTTATATGGAATCCCTCGATGCGCAGGCTAGGTTCTCCGGGGCCGTGCTCCTTGCCCAGGATGGCGAGCCGATCTTCAAAGGAGCCTACGGGCTGACGGACCGCGTCCTGGGCATCGCCAACCAGGTCGACACCAAATTCAACCTGGGCTCCATGGACAAGATGTTCACAGGGGTGGCTATTCTGCAGTTGGTCGAGAGGGGCCAGTTGTCGTTGGATGCCAAGGTTGGCGATCTGTTGCCCGATTACCCCAACGAGCAGGTCGGCCTGACCGTCACAGTCCACCAACTGCTCATCCACACCGCCGGGCTGGGAGACTGGTCAGAGAGCCCTCGCTTTCCAGACCTCCACGACCAGATCAGGGGCGTCGATGACTACCTGCCCCTCTTTGTCGACACGCCCCTGGAGTTCGATCCGGGCGACCACTTTCGCTACAGCAATTCAGGATATATCGTGCTGGGCTTGATCATCGAGCAGGTCACGGGCCAGAGCTACTACGACTATGTACGAGAGAACATCTTTGAGCCCTGCGGGATG
>JASFLR010000211.1:0-6054 GCA_050117995.1 Anaerolineae bacterium | reverse complement strand
GACCTAGGAAGCCCTCACCCAACCCAGTCTCCCGCCTGCCCGGCGGGCAGGTTGGAGAGGGCTATCCAGTTCACTGCGCCGGCTCGATCGACGTAATCCCCCCCAGCCTGTTGGTCTGCAGCACCCAACGGCTACCAATCTCGAATTGCCGGAAGGTATCCAGGTCGCTCACGCTGTGGGTGTACGTCTTCTCCTCAGTAGCGAACACCACCTGGAATGCCTCCTCGCGATCGCCCTCGCGGCGACTGGCCGAAACGCCAACGTCGGGCCAGGTGGGATTCAAGTCGTTGCCGGTCAGCACTAGCGTATCCACCACGACCCAATCCTGCACCGTGTACTCGCACCAGTCGTCGTATACCTCGTACACGCAATCCTGCACCACCTCACCGTAACCGGTCCCGGTGTCGACGGTGTAGGGCGTGCCGCAGACCTCGACGGAGCGGGGAGCAGGCTCGTCCTGCGTGCTGCGCACCTTCTCGGTGCAGGAGCCGACTGCTGCGCCATCCTGGATCTCGTCCAGCCACGCTTCCCGGGTCACGTCTTGCAGGGCCTCGACTACGACCGAGCGCTCCCAAGACACTGCCTGCACCGTGCCATTTACCTCGTCGGAAGGCAGCAGCGAGAGGACGATCACGACGCAGAAGGCCAGGACCGCCAGCACGGCGACCGCGATGCCGATGATGCCCAGCGGGCCGATCTTGCGCTTCGACTGCGCAGCAGGCCTGGCAGGCCGTGCCGGCTGGGCAGGCGTAACCAGTTTCATAGCGCCCCCGCACTGGGAGCACTCTAGCGCAGTCGCCGGGTTGGACGCGCCGCAGTGGGGACAGGTCGCCTCTCCGGCGGGGCCTGCCCGGTGTGCGCCCACCACGCGGCCACTCTTTCGCGCCGCCCCCTCGGTCAGGTCGCCCCCGCACTGGCGGCACTTTTCGGCGGTAGCCGGGTTGCGCGTGCCGCAGTAAGGGCAGTGGATATCAGGTCCGGCCTTGGCCCGCGCGATCTCGGCCTCGTCGCTGATCAGCTCTTCCTGCGCGGCCTGGTGGAACTCGACGTCTTCCGGCTGGGCGGCGCCGCAACTGGTGCACTTTTTGCTGGTGCCCTTGTTGCGCGAGTCACACTGGGGGCACACCCATTCCAGCTCGACGTACCCCACGGTCTTTTTGACCATCGTTTTCCTCCTACCTATGTCAACTACGATGCTGCCCGGCCAGATCCCTGCCAGCTCGCGCGCGCATGAGAGCTGGTGCAAAGTTCCTGCCCGGCTATTCCGAGTGCGCTAGAAGTCACGAAGCACGACGGGAAGGTAGACCCGTCTCAGGTTGGTCAGCGCTACGCTGCTGGCGCCGGTAGATCTGGCGTCGTACAGCACATATCCTATCACACGGTAGTCGCCAAGCGCAACTCCAGTACTATCCCAGACCTCCTGGATCTCTACCGTACTCCCCGGAGTCAGGCCCTCGATGGTCTGAGTGAGTGGGCCAGCCATGGTCAGGCCCTCGGCGGTCTGGACCTCGATAACAGCCGTCCCCGTAATGGGCAGCGTGCCCACGTTATCGAACACCATCGAGATGTCAATCGTTTCGCCCACCTCGAACAACTCCGGTGAAGCCTCGAGCGACGCAATCTCGCCAGATAGGATGCCCAACCGGAAGGTCTGTATGTCCTGGTCCAGCAGGTTGCTGTCGCTGTCGTACAGCTTGACCTCGACGTAGTAGTCGCCGGACGTCACACCCGCGCTGTCCCACTCCAGCGAGAAGGAGGCCAGGCCGCTGAGGTCGTGCAGCGTGCGCAGCAGCAGCCCTTCCACCAGCTCGCCGCGTGGGTTGCGCCGGATGGTGGCATCGACCAACACATCCTGCAGATCGCCCGTGTTCTGCACGATTAGCTCTATCGGCACCACGTCGCCCTCCGGATAGGTCGCCTGGCTGATGGTAAGCTGGTCCACCTCTACCGTGGTCGTCATGCTGATGACCTGGAAGTCATACCCGCGGTGGTAGCGGGCGTTGCCGGTCAGCGGTTGGTAGTAGAAGGGATAGAGCTTGAGGACAAGCGTCGTCGTGCCGTCGGGATTATCCACCACCTGCCAGGTGAATTCCTGGTCCAGTCGCGGGACCCAGCTATCATCAGGCTCCAGCAAAGGGGCGTCATCGGCCGCTGCTGAGGCAGGCTGCCCCCAGATCTCGTCGGGCGTCACTGGCAGGTTCAGGTCCTCGGACGACAATACCTCGGAGCGCTTGACCAGTGTCAGATCCTGGATTCGATAGCCCCGAGTGATCTCGACCGTATGGGTCCAGTAGGGGATCCGGTATGCGCCAGCGTCCACCACGAGCTGCCCGCCCGGGATGGTCGCCCGGTCGTAGCCGTCCGCGCCGGTCGCCACCTGGATCTCCGGCAGCTCGATGGCGATCTCGCTTGGCGGAGGCTGGGCCGCGCGAGGCGATGCGATCCTCGCATCAGCGGCGGCAGGCTGCGCGCCGAACTTGGGATCTCCGTAGAGGTTATACTCGTGGAGCAGGAAATCCCAGCCGTCGCCGTCGTGATCCCTGCTCTGCCACATGGCTCGCTCCATGTCGAACCAGGCCTTGCCCACCGCCTCGCCGTCCTCCCAGTTGTCCAGGAACCACTCCAGTGAGCGCTCTGTCGTCCCAGACATGGAATTCTCGACAGCACCGATACAGACCGCGGCCCCGCTGTCCAGGAACGCCTCGGCAAAGTTGTCATCGTCGCCGCTCTGGTAGTTGCCGGACAGGCACGTGGCACCGTACACCACCGGATTGGTATCACCGAAATCCAGGGGAAACTGGGGATTGATGGTGACATAGGCGGGCAAGCCGGAGGTTCTGAGGCCCGGCCCCCAGCTATCGGGAGTGCCGTGCCCGATGAAGAAGAGCACGTCCTGGTCCGGGGCAGCATCGCGGTACGCTTCGTACCCCTGGTCTAGGAACCAGATATCCGGATAGTAGTAGTTGACGCCATCTTGGTCGGCAATCAGGATCTCGTCCACCAGTCCACCGGAGAACCGTCCGGCGATCACACCATCAAAGGGCATGAGCTCTGTGGGAATGCTCCACCGCACGCCTCCTCCCCGCTGGTCCTTGATGCCCAGATAGTGATTGCTCAGACCGATCAGGATCTCGTGGGTGCCATCCCCGTCGACATCGCCCGTCGCCAGGGCGTCGCCGTCCCGCACTTTGGCACGTTCGAAGGAAGCGGTCTGGCTGAGCGTCACACCCGCCGCGACGTAGCTGCTAAAGGTGGCAGTGATTTGATCGCTCTCGTTAATGGCCGTCTCGGTGCGTAGCACCACCTCGTCGACATTGTCCCCGTTGACATCCCCGACGGTGAGGGCGTCGTGCACTCCAAAGGCCCAGACAAAGTTCTTGAGCCTGTTGCCATCCGCGTCAAAGACATAGATGTGGTCGTCCTGGTCAGCCATCACAATCTCTTCCCCTGCTTCGGGGGTGACGTCACCGACTGCCAGCCAGTCGTCTGGGGAGAAAGTCTGGGCAAAGCTCGCCACCTGGAGGCCACTGACTTCATACACATAGATCTGGTCGCTGGAACAGTCACCGAAGACGATCTCGTCAGTCCCGTCACCATCCACATCCCCGACAGCCAGGTCATCGCCCTCCTCAATGGAACATGCAAACCAGGAGAGTAGTGCGCCGTCTCCATCCATGATCACGATATAATCCCCCGACTCGTTAGCAAGGACGATCTCGTCAGTGCCGTCGCCCAGGAGCACGTCGCCTGCGGCCAGCTCGTCGGCCTTGTCGTAAAGTTGGGGGAAACCGCCCAGCGTTGCATAGTCCTTCCAGTGCAGCTTGGTTACATCAAGACCCTGGTTCTGAAGCGTATTCTCGGCATAGTTGACCTCGGTGACCATGATATCCCGCATGTTGCCCACGCCGCTGGCCAGCAAGGCATGCGACCAGTCGAATCCGTAGCCAGCGACGTCCAGGTAGACGTTGATGCTGGTCTGGATGTTGTCCTGAAGCTGGCCCATGCTATCGCCGATGACCCGGCCGAGGTTGATCAGGGGCTTGCCGTTCCCGACGGACGAGTAGAACTGGTCACTGAGTCTCACCTCCTTGTCACCGCCGAAACCCGTGATGTGCCACGAAGGCACGATCTCCGTCTCGCCCACGATCAGCATGTAGCCACCGCCCTCGGTGGAAAAGTCGGGGTGCAGCCTGGCGGCCCAACCGCCGCCGGGCTCGACCAGCGCCCCATAGACGTCGGGCGCACTCTGTGTCTCCAGGTAGCCCAACACGCCCTGCTTGAGGCTCGCCAATTCGGCCATTGTGCCTAGCAGGGGGTCGAGGTCTGCCGGGCCATAGTGCACCGCCAGGTTGCGGGGATGGGTTACCAGCAGGTAGTCGGCTTCGGCAATGGCATCAGCCACCATGTGCTGCAAGGTGAACTCAAAGCGCCGGTCAAAACCCCGCATCTCCAGATCGCCCGATGGCTCCTCGTAATAGACACGGACGTCACCGCGGCCCAGGCCCCCGATCCGGAAGTCAAAGGGCTCCTCGTAGAGCACTGGCACCATCAGGTATTCGAGCGCGATTGACTCGCCCGGCGCCAGGGTGACTGTGTCAGCGGGCAGAACGCCAAGATCGATCTTGACGTTGGCGTCCCGGGTCCAGGGTGCAACGTAGGCGTACGCGGAGGTGACCCGGTATTCGGCCGTCTCCTGGGGCACGTTCTGGAAGCCGGCGACATTATCATAGACCGTGTCGACCAAGGCGTCACCCGTCGCCTCGGGCAGATTCTCGACAGTGAGCTGCACCCGCAAGAAGCTGCCCTCCCGGGTGACCTCCCGGGTCACATCGAGGATCGGCTCGCGCACGATCTTCTGGATATGGATGGTCGCCTGCGCATCGTGCTTAACGCCGCTGGTATCCACTGCGCGCGCTACGACAGTGCGCTCGGTGCCGGTGAACCCGCCCAACTCCAGGGTATAGTGGTGCCACAGGTCATCATCGCTGGATGGATAGGACGTATCCACCACGTGGTTATCGACCAGGAACTGGACATAGTCAACCGCCTGCTGCACGTCAGCGCAGTCCGGCTTCAGGATCCGCGACCCACTGACCGGGATCCAGTCGCATTGAT
Source organism: Anaerolineae bacterium (assembly GCA_050117995.1). GTDB lineage: Bacteria > Chloroflexota > Anaerolineae > JAAYZQ01 > JAAYZQ01 > JBFFCR01. The sequence goes on along the minus strand of JASFLR010000211.1, from coordinate 939 downwards.
AGTCGTACTCCGCCGCAAAGACGATGAAATCGACGGCTCTCTCAGCAGGCACAGAATCTCCGTCGATGTAGATGGTCAGGTCAGGTGGCGGGAAGGTGATGTCCACCTCGGTGTCAGGGCTGGTATGGGCGAACTCGAGGACCTCCTCGCTGATATGCCAGCCTGAACTGAGGCTGCGTGTCCGCGTCTCGAGCGTGTGCGTAGTCGTGTAAAACTCCTCGCGGCTCATGCCCAGTGCATAGGGCGCGATGATCCCCTCGTACTCACCGCTAGAATCGGCGTAATCCGTATCGATCAACTGCCCGTCCAGCCAGAATTCAACCCGCTCAACATTCGAGGCATCGGCATAGGTTGCCTGGATGGTATAGACATCTGCCATGTGCCAGCTTTGCGTCACTACCGCGGTAGGCTCTGGAGTATCGACTTCGAGGGCCTGCGTCTCAAAGTAGTACTCGTCACTGTACGATTGCATGCCATCGGTGTCGGTAGCCCGCAGCCGAAAGTGGTAAGATGTGGCGGGGGTGAGATCTGACAGTTCGATCTCGTGTTCGATGAGATCGACGTCATCGTACTCAAAGCCGTCGTACTGCCCGGCAAGGGTGCCATACTGGACAGCGCTGTCGCTGGGCTCATCCGTGGTCCACATGATGTTGGCGGTATCGGTAGTCGTGTCGACCTCGACACCGCTGATCACGGGAGCCTCCAAATCGCAGAGCCAGGATTCCTCTCGGGTGTTGTTGGCCTCGTCCTGCTCGATGACCCATCCGCCGGCATCCACGTCAATGCGCAGGGTATCCTCGTTGTCGGTACAGTCGTAGGGGTGCTCGAAAGATCGGTTCATGGTTTCGCCGGGCGCCAGTTCCACTTTGATCCCGTCGTCTATCACTTCCACCCCATCGACAGTCAGCAGGGAGCGATGATCTTCCGACGCGGTGGCCT
>JASFLR010000210.1:0-6060 GCA_050117995.1 Anaerolineae bacterium | reverse complement strand
ATACTCTGGTTGCCCAATCGTTACTATCCTGAGGATCCCAGCCTGGCGCAACCGTTCTACTGCTGGATCTATCACGACTACCATGGCCGACACGGCTCCCTAAGCGTGGTCTCTGCCATCGCACAATCCTGTGACATTTTTTTCTACCAGGTGGGCGGCGGATACAGAGATCGGTTCGAGGGACTGGGTGAGGAGCGCGTGGGCTACTATGCAGAGCTTTTCGGCTATGGCGAGGTGTCAGGGATCGACCTGCCCGCCGAGTCCACGGGGCTGGTACCCACAGTCAAATGGAAACGGGTGAATTATAGTGAGTCGTGGGTGACCGGCGACACCTACAATATGTCCATCGGACAGGGGTTCGTGCTGGCCACGCCACTTCAGGTTCTAAATGCCACTGCGGCGGTCGCCAATGGAGGCACATTGTACCGCCCGCAGCTCGTACACGAGATCATTGATAGCGATGGCAACACGGTCCGTGCCTTTGCCCCTGACGTCATCCGCCAGGTACCCGTCTCTGCTCAGAATCTCGAGTTGGTCCGCCAGGGCATGCGCGGCGCCGTTGCCGGACCTGCAGGAACCGCCCACGCTATAGACGTGCCCGGCGTTGCAGTGGCGGGCAAAACCGGCACCTCCGAGTACTTTGTCGATCGCAACAAGGACGGTGTTCCCGACCGCGACCGCGAAGGAAACCTGCCGACTCACGCTTGGTTCACGGCCTTTGCCCCTTATGACAATCCCGAGATTGCTGTGGTCGTGTTCGTCTTCGGTGGTGGAGAAGGCTCAGGCACAGCTGTTCCAGTCGCCAATGAGATTCTGAACTACTACTTTGCGAGGGACGTGGGAGAAACCACTCCATGAGCGCCAGGAAGAGTAGGCGCCGGGCACACAAGATCGTCCCCTGGCTGGCTACAGGGCTTGCAGCGCTCCTCATCTCAACGTACCTTGCCCTGATCGCGTGGACGTGGATGCAGGAGAGCGAAATGAACGCACTCGGCTCAACTCTGCAAGCTGAGCAAGTGGAGCGGGAAGCTGCAGTGACCCAACTTGCTGCCCTCCAAAGCACGGCAACAGCCCTGACCGAGCGCCTAGCGGCTATCGAAGCAAATGCTGGAATACTGGACCCCCTTGCAGTGGAGACACCTGTCACTAGCCCCAACTCCGCCCAGGAGATCGAGGACCTGAAGTCTGCCGTGGCAGAGATCCGGCTTGCGGTGAGCTCGCTCCAGGCCGAGTTGAATCGCGTAGCAGACAATGTAGTTGACGACCAGGACACCACTACGGCAGATCTTGCGGACAAGACGCCGGACTCGGCCCGCCTGACGGTCGCACGCCAGCAGCAGAGTCACACCTTGAGTTGTGAATCCTCCGCCGCCTCGATGACAGCTCAGTACCACGGAGTGCAACTCAGCGAGGAGGAAATACTTGCCTTGCTGCCACGCAGCAGCAATCCGCACCTGGGCTTCCGCGGAAACGTGGATGGACCCACCGGGGGCACGATCGACTACGGTGTATACGCCGGTCCGATCCTGGACATCCTGAACGATCGTGGGTTACAGGCGGAGCTGGTCACTGGTGGCCTCGAGGGCATTGAGGCAGCCATTGCGCGAGGCAACCCGGTCATTGCCTGGGTAACCTACAACTGCCTGCGCAGCACCTCTACGACGGTGGACATTGACGGTCAGGACGTAGTCCTGGTGCCAAACCAACACGCCGTTGTGGTCACAGGGTTCAACAACGAAGGTGTCTGGGCCAACGACCCCTGGGATGGGCTGGAGGACTTTTATCCGATTCCAGATTTCACGCGAGCCATGCGCTACTTCGATGACATGGCCATTGAGGTTGGCAAGCCCTGAGCACAGAAGTTGAACTCATCGTGGTTTGCCGCCTATTCTGGTCGAGGAAACATGAGCGACACGATTTCGATCAAAGGCACAAACGAAGGCCTGGTCATCAGCCTGGGTCCGGGCCCATTGGGCGAGATTCTGCAAGACATGGAATCCGCGTTGAGAGCGAAGGAGTCCTTTTTCGTCGGAGGCAGGGTGGCGATCCGAGTCGGGGACCGTCCGCTTTCAGCTGAGCAGATATCGTTGATCGGGCACAAATTGGAAGAGCTCAGCATGACCTTGTGGGCCGTCGATAGTGAGCATCCAGAAACCTTGGCTTCTGCCCAGGAGTTGGGTCTGGAGACTGCAAAGCTACCCAAGGAACGCTCAGGAAGGCAAAGGCCCGAAGAGGCAGCAAGAGAGAAGGCGTCGGGAATTTTAGTGCGGCGGACTCTGCGCTCAGGACAATCGCTCCAGCATGAAGGTCACATCGCGCTAATCGGTGACCTGAATCCGGGAGCCGAGATTGTAGCCGGTGGGGACATCATCGTATTTGGCAGGCTCCGGGGCATCGCCCACGCTGGGGCTATGGGGGATGAAGAGGCCATCATCTGTGCGCTGGAGCTGGCACCTAGCCAGCTCCGGATCGGCTCGCACATAGCCCGGCCACCCGAACGTGGTAGCCCGCCGAATATACCCGAGATCGCAAGTGTACAGGATGATCGCATCATCGTCGAACGCTGGAGCAAGAGTGGTTGGACCCTTGCCGTTGGCAATCTGAGATTGCAGATTGGCGGATAGCTGTGTCTGTGGCTGCTGGCGGCAGAGACCTGGACCAGCAGCACTGGGGGGACTGCACCTCGATCGTGACAGGAGAAGAGTATGAGCGCGGTAGTAATCACAATCACATCAGGCAAGGGCGGCGTCGGCAAGACAACTGCGACAGCGAACCTTGGTGTCTCACTGGCCATGCTCGGTCAGCGCGTAGTCGCAATAGACGCTGACATCGGGCTACGCAACCTCGACGTGGTGATGGGTTTGGAGAACCGCATCGTCTACGACTTGGTGGATGCTGTCGAGGGGCGCTGTCGGCTTCGCCAGGCCACAATCCGTGACAAGCGCCTGTCCGAGCTCTTTCTGATACCAGCGGCTCAGACCCGCGACAAAACAGCCGTAAGCCCTGAGCAGATGGTCGAAATCACCGACCTGCTGCGCCCTGACTTTGACTTTGTGCTGATCGACTCGCCAGCCGGTATCGAGCGAGGATATCAGAACGCAGTAGCCCCTGCGGACCAGGTTATCATTGTAACCACCCCCGAAGTGTCAGCAGTCCGCGACGCGGACAGAATTGTGGGGCTGGTCGAGGCTGAGGAGCAGGGACCAGCTACGCTGATCATAAACCGGTTGAACCCTGACATGGTCCGTCGCGGAGAGATGCTGAGCACCGAAGATGTTGTGGAACTGCTGGCTATCGACCTCCTGGGCATCATACCCGAGGACAAGCAGGTCATCGTAGCCACCAACCAGGGAAGTCCCGTGGCGCTCGACGGCAAGTCGCCTTCAGGACAGGCCTTTCGCAATGTCGCGGGTCGTCTGATGGGGCAAGAAATCCCGTTCATGCCACTCAAAAAGTCGGACGGCGTGCTCGGTCGCCTCGGACGCCTCATCCGCGGCTAGCTACAAACCAACCGCATGAGCGCAGGGATTTGGACTTTGCTAGAGACAGTCAGTCTGCCAGAGCTCACAGCCTTCGAGGAGGTAACATGGGTTTCCTGAATCGATTGTTCGGACAGAAGCAACCAACCAGCAGAGATATCGCCAAAGAACGGCTCCAATTGGTCCTCGTTCAGGATCGATTTAAGATCTCGCCGGACACCCTCGAGAGACTGAAGGACGATCTCATCAAGGTCATCTCCGGCTACGTCGAGATTGAGGCCGACGGGGTCGAGGTCAACTTTACCCAGACCAGGCACCAAAGCCGGCTGGTGGCCGATATCCCCGTGGTAGGTGCCGTTGGGCAGAAGGCGAGGGGAGTCCGCAGAGGAGCAGGAGGGAATGGGTAGACGCTCCTGGCGCAACTTTGACTATATCCTGTTGATCACACTATGGGCCCTATCCGCCTTTGGCGTGATCATGATCTATAGCGCCACCATCAACACGCTGGGCGTCGACAACCCTGTCCAACGACAGATCCTGTACGTCATCGCTGGCACAGTTGTTCTGCTTGTCGCGGCCGCCATAGACTACCGTCTACTTCACATCCTCCAGGTGCCTATCTCTGTCCTCACACCGATCATCCTGGCCTTCATGAACATGGGGCTGGTGATTGTGTGGCGGGTGCAGCAGGTCAACGTCGAAGAGTTATCGCCAACCATCGAGCTCTTCACGCCCGACCTACCAGTGATGATCGTCGGTGCCGTGATGGTCTGCGCAATCTATGTCCTTGACCTCATCTGGATCCAGAAGCTGGATCTTGCCACACCCCGGTTCATTTCAGCCGGAGCAGTGCTAGCAGCCCTGGCAGCAGCGGTCTTTTTCTTTTTTCGCTCAACAACGGGCCTGCAGGACCCTGCAACTGCCTACCTGCTAGTAATTGCCTTTGCTTTGGTCTACGTACTGGACTGCCTCACCCTGCGCTTCACGGACATCTTGCACAACCCTGTATACGTCCTGGTGTTGGCCATCCTGGGGGCCATCTTTCTGATCGGGCAGGTCTCTGGCGGAGCGCAGCGCTGGCTGGGTGAGGGAGCGGTACAGCCCTCAGAGCTTTCGAAGATCCTGATCATCATCGTCCTGGCCAAGTTCCTGGCCGATCATGAGGATCAGTTGGACCAGTTTGGCACTGTTGTGACTTCTCTGGGCGTTGTCGGCGTACCGATGGTTCTCATCTACCTTCAGCCGGACCTGGGCACAGCCCTGACCATGATCGCTATCTGGGCCGCCATGATCTGGCTGGCTGGCATGCGGTTCCGCCACCTGGCACTTCTGGTGGTGGGTGGGCTGTCGGCGCTCCCGCTGGTCTGGCTGAACCTGGAAGCGTACATGCAGCAGCGCCTCTTGCTCTTTATCAACCCTGCTGGCGATCCTGACTCCTATTTCAACGTTCACCAGGCCCTGGTCAGCATCGGCTCCGGCGGGTGGGTGGGAAAGGGACTGACCAAAGGCACCCAGAGCCAACTACATTTCCTAAGGGTCCGTCACACCGATTTCATCTTTGCCGTCACTGCAGAGGAACTGGGCTTCCTTGGTGCGGCGGCCATGATCGGCCTGCTCTTCTTCCTTCTGTGGCGGATACTGCGCGTCGCGGAACGTGCCCGCGACACCTTCGGCCGCCTCCTCGCCGCCGGCGTTGGAGGACTGGTGCTCTTCCAGGGTGTCATCAACATCGGCATGAACCTCGGCCTCATGCCCGTAACCGGCATCCCCCTACCCTTTGTCAGTTACGGCGGCAGCTCGTTCCTCACGCTCATGCTGGGCATGGGTCTGGTCGAGAGCGTGGCCATGCGCCACAAAAAGCTCGAATTCGATTGAGCAGATCAGTTGCCAAGATGAGCCAAGTAGCCCTTATCCAGGGAGACGTTCGTTATGACAACGTCAGGCAAGCACTAGAGAGGGTCTCGAGCAGCCTTGCTCTCTCCAACAAGCAGCGCGTTCTCATCAAGCCCAACTTTGTCGTCACCCATCGACCGCTGGCGGCGACCCACATCGATGCCGTGCGCGCAGTGCTCGACTTTGTGCGCGAGCGCTACGACGGACCCATCACCATCGCCGAAGGGCCCTCGGTCCAACCGGCGGCCGAGGGCTTTGCCCAATTCGGCTACGACTCCCTGATCGAATTCCACGGCGTAACACTGGCTGATCTGAACCATGACGAGCCGGTACCGGTGGAAGTATACGACTGGCGCCTGCGCCCGCTCCGCCTGCACCTGGCCCGCAGCGTCGTGGACAGCGATTTCCGCATCTCGGTTGGACCGCCAAAGACCCACGACGTGGTCATCGTAACCCTAAGCTTGAAGAATCTGATCATGGGCAGCCTCATCAGCCGCTTCACCCATGCCCACGCATCAGACAGTGGAGGTGGCTTCAGCATTGGCGCCATCAGCAAGCTGCTCTGGCGCATGGTTCCCCTCTGGGTGCGCCATCTCCCCCCAGCGGAGTGGTTGACGTTCCGCGCCATGAGCACCCTAGAGCCCAGCGACAAGATGAAGATGCACCAGAGCTACCCGGTCATCAACCT
>JASFLR010000209.1:0-6088 GCA_050117995.1 Anaerolineae bacterium | reverse complement strand
TTGATCGCCACCCAACAGCCAATGGCCGGCGATCTGCGCGCCATCCTATCGGTCTCGAATATTGCCGCCGAGTTGGAGCGCATTGGTGATTACTCTGAGGGTATCGCCCGGCTGGCCCTCAAGCTCGCCGGTCGCCCCCTGCTCAAGCCCCTGATCGACATCCCTCGCATGGCGGAAGAAGGCCGCCGCATGCTGATGACCGCTCTGGAGGCGTTTGCCCGCCAGGACGTCGAGGCTGCCAGGCAAGTCGGCATCGCCGATGACACTGTCGATGCCCTCTACGATCAGGTATACCGCGAGCTGCTGGTCTATATGATGGAGGACCCAAGGACGATAACCCAGGCCACCTACCTGCTGTGGGTGGCCCACAACCTGGAGCGGATCGCAGACAGGACGACAAATATCGCCGAGCGCGTGATCTTTTTGGATAGCGGCCGGATCGTTGACCTGAACCGCTAGGGCGATCTGCGACCGTGCTGCGTACCCAAACTGCATTTTAGCAGTCAGGATCTGCGCGCACATTCTTTGCCACCCCATACTTATCAGTGGAGGTATAAGCCATGACAATGGATCTGGGCCAATTGACTCAGATGACCGACTGGTTGGACGAGGAACATCGACGCAGCAAGGCCGAGCTCGTACAACTCAAGCAGATGGTCGCCAACGAGGAAGCCGAGCTGCAGGACCAGTCTCGCACGCTCAAAGATCTGGAGGGCCGCATAGCCGGCATGCAGACGCAGCTCATCAAGGCATCCCAGCTCCAAGCTGCCATGGAGCAGCTCAGGGAAGAGGTGGTGCACCTGCTTGCCCAGTCCGAGGAGCGGCGCCAGCAGGAAGCGCGCGAGATGGAGCGGCTGCGTTCCGTAGAGCGCGACAATACCTCGCGGGCCGTGAACGAGATTCGCCGGGAACTGCAACGCATCCCCCGCGTGGAGGAAGAGAGCAAGCTGCGCAAGGCCGAGCAGCAGCGCATGAGCGAATCCCTGTTGGCCATGCAGCAGACCCTCAATACCCTCACCAAGGACGTCGAGAACAAGGTGCGGAGCATTCCCTTTCTGGAGGATGGCCGCCAGCAGGATGCCAAGCGGATCGCCCAACTGCAGCAGGAATCGCTGGAGGCATTGAAGCGCATTGAACAGTTGGGTTCGCGGCTGCAGACACTGGAGGATGCCGTACAGCGCCACGAGCGCGACACCGGAGAGCTGAAAGGGGTGGTTGTCCAGCTCCGAACGGCACAACGAGACTTTGTCGAGAAACAGTTGCTGGAGACCGAGAGCTTTAAGCGCGAAATGGTCGATTGGGCTGAGAGGATGGCCTTCTTTGACAAAAAGTTCGCTGATTTCACTGCTCGCATGGAGACCTTTGCCACCCAGTTCCGGGATGATCGCCAGGTCGTGGAGAGTGTGGAGCGTTTCCAGGAGGCGATCAAGCGGGAGCAGGCGCAGGTGTCCGAGCTGCAGCGCCTGGCCGAGGAGCGGCAGAGGCGCCAGTTGGACGAGTGGCAGGAAGAGAATGAGAAGCGGTGGCGGAAGGAACTGCTGCGCTGGGAGCACCAGTGGGGCGAGCAGGACAAGCGCAATGGGCAGGTTTCCGAGACCTTTACCGACGTCCAATCACGGCTGAACCAGCACAGAGTCGAGATCAATGCTGCCTGGAAGTTCCTCGAGTCGCAGGTCAACTATCAGGTGCAGGAGACACGCCGGTGGGCCGGCGAGATGAACCGCCTCTTGGAGGAGCGGCCCAAGAAGGAATAGACAGCGGCCTCCCGGCCCGTGTCCACCGTTCGCCATCGCGGACGCTGGGAGATTGAGCGTTAGAAAGAAGGGAATGTGCGCGTAATAGGAACCGCAGGTCACGTGGACCATGGAAAATCGACCCTGGTCCACGCCTTGACCGGTATCGACCCCGACCGGCTCAAAGAGGAAAAAGAGCGGGAGATGACTATTGACCTCGGCTTTGCCTGGCTCACCCTGCCGAGCGGCGAGCGGGTGGGCGTGGTAGACGTTCCGGGTCACAAGGACTTTATCAAGAATATGCTCGCCGGCGTGGGTGGCATCGACGCGGCCCTCTTTGTCGTGGCTGCCGACGAGGGCGTGATGCCCCAAACGCGCGAGCATCTGTCCATTCTCGATCTCCTCCAGGTGCCCGGCGGCGTCGTCGCCATGACCAAGACAGACATGGCCGAGGACGAGGACTGGCTCGATCTGGTCGAGGCCGATCTCCTCGAGGTGCTGGAGGGCACCGTGCTGGACGGTGCGCCGGTGGTGCGCTGCTCGGCGCGCACCGGTGAGGGCCTGAAGGAGTTGCTCGCCGAGTTGGACGACTACCTGTCCACCGGTGCCCCTCGCCGTGACGTGGGCCGCCCGCGCCTGCCCATCGACCGGATCTTTACCGTCCCCGGCTTTGGCACCGTCGTCACCGGCACGCTGAGCGACGGCACCCTGTCCGTAGGCCAGGAGGTAGAGATCCAGCCCTCCGGGCTCGGCGCGCGCATCCGCGGCCTGCAGACCCATAAGGAAAAGATCGAGCAGGCAGTCCCCGGCAGCCGCGTGGCCATCAACCTGACCGGCGTTGGCAAGGACGAGGTCTTTCGCGGCGACGTGGTGACCGCGCCGGGATGGCTCAAGCCGACCCTGCTGGTCGACTGCCACCTGCGCTACCTGCCCGACGCGCCGCTGCCCCTCAAGCACAACACGCGGGTCGACTTTTTCAGCGGCGCCGCAGAGACTTACGCCCGGGTGCGCCTGCTGGGCACCAGGGCGCTGGCTCCCGGCGAGGAGGGTTGGGTGCAGCTCCGCCTGGATAAGCCTGTGGCCCTCACCAAGGGCGATCGCTTTATCCTGCGCCAGCCCTCGCCCAGTGTGACCATTGGCGGCGGCAGGGTAGTCAACCCCTTCCCGGGCCGGCGCCACCGCCGCTTCCGCCCCGAGGTGATCGAGCGCCTGGAGACCCTGGCCCACGGCACCCCCGACGAGATCCTACTGCAGGACCTGGGGCGCCGGCAGCCCTGCGAGGTCCGCGACCTCTACCGCCACACCAGCCTCTCGCAGCAGCAGGCCAGGGAGTCGCTGAGCCTGCTGGTGGAGGACGGGCAGGTATTTGTCCTGGACAGCAGCCTGGATGCCAGCAAGGCATCCGGCTACCGAGACGCCAGCTTTCTCATCACGCGATCCGGTTGGGGGGCCTTGCGCGAGCGGCTGCAGACCCTGCTGGGCAACTACCATCGCCAGTTCCCCTTGCGTGCCGGCATGCCCCGCGAGGAGGTCAAGAGCCGCCTGGCGCCCTATGTCTCCCAGTTGACCTCGCGGCTCTTTAACGAGATCGTCGAGCGGGCCGTGGGCGAGGGCTGGCTGGAGGATATTGCCGGCGCCACCATCCGTCTGGCCTCCCACGAGATTACCTTTAGCCCTAAGCAGCAGCAGGCGGTCGACTACCTGCTCTACACCTTCCGACAGGACCCCTACACCACGCCATCGGTGGCCCAGTGCGAGGAGCAGGTTGGCCCCGAATTGCTCAGCGCACTCATCGAGCAGGGCCATCTCACCAAACTCAGCGAGGACGTGATCTTTTTGACCGATACGTACGACGAGATGCGCGACCGCGTGGTGGCCCACCTGCAGGAACAGGGCACCATCACCGTAGCCGAGATGCGCGATATGTTTAGCACGAGCCGCAAGTACGCCCTGGCCTTCCTGGGCCATCTGGACGAGAAGCGGATTACGCGCCGCGTGGGCGACGAGCGGGTCCTGCGCTGAGGTGTGACATGGAACCAAGAATCGATGGAACTACTTTTGGCTTGGTCACCGTCGACGGCCAGCGCTACAAGCGGGATATCATCATCCGCCTGAGCGGCAAGGTGAAGAAACGCAAGAAAAAGCTATCCAAGGCCTTGTACGGCACCTCCCACACCATCTCGCTGGACGAGGCCAAGTACGTCTACCAGAAGGGGGCCGAGCGGCTGATCGTCGGCGCCGGGCAGTTCGGCTTTGTCGAGCTTTCCGACGAGGCCGCCGCCTATTTCGACAAGAAGGGCTGCCAGGTGGACCTTCGGCCTATGAAGGAAGCGATGGAGGTCTGGAACGAGGCCGAGGGCGCCGTGATCGGCCTCTTCCACGTCACGTGTTGACGCGTCACATGCTGGCGCGTCAGCCGCTGACGCGCGGATGGTCCTCAGGGACACCCAATCCTACCACACAGGAGAAGGAACAGATGAGCGACACCACGATCTACACCAAGCCCGGCTGCCCCTGTTGCGCCGCCGCCAGGGCCGACCTGCAGCAGCGGGGCGTCGAGTACACCGAGCACAACGTCAAAGCCGACCGGGACGCCCTGCGCGAGATGCTGGAGCTCAACGGCAACCGGCGCCAGGTGCCGACCCTGGTCCAGGATGGGCGGGTGACAGTCGGCTTTCACGGCTATTGAGGCGTCTGAGCGCGATCCGTGGATCGCTCGCAGGCACCGGCCCGGGAGGCGGCATCTCTGAATTATCGCTGCTCGGGTCTTTTGAGCAGAGGCCACTGGCGGACCCCGTGGCCTCTTTCCTTGGCGGCCATCTGCCATGAGGAGGCGATAGCAGCATGCGAAAGTTGACCAAGTGGGAGCGGATCGAGGCGGCGCTTCAGGGCGCCGAGGTCGACCGCGTCCCCATCAGCCTGTGGAAGCACTACCACCTCCAGGACCGGGCTCCGGGCCAGCTGGCCGAGGTCACCCTTGTCCTGCACCACCAGTTCGACACCGACCTGATCAAGCTGACGCCCAGCGGGCTCTACCCCATCCAGGACTGGGGCGCGACCATCCAGTTTGGCCGCGACGACGATTTCCTGCCGCTGGCCCCCCAGCCCGTCATCAGCTCGGCGGACGAGTGGGAGGCGCTGCCCGGGCTCGACGTGCACAAGGGGGCGCTGCGCCGCGAGCTGGAGACGATCCACCACGTGGCTGCCGGCCTGGAGGGGAGCGCGCCCTTTATGATGACCATCTTTAGCCCCCTGTGCATCGCCTACAAGCTGTGCGGGGACAAGCTCTCCGGGCGCAGGTTGGTCGACCACATCCGCCAGGCGCCACGCCAGCTCCACGCCGGCCTGCGTGTGATCCGCGACGTGGTCATCGCGTATGCCGCTGCCTGCCTGGAGGCGGGGGCGTCGGGCATCTTTTTCGCCACCCAGATGGCCACCCGCGACCTGATGACGCCGGAGGAATACCAGGAGTTCGGCCGGGCCTACGACCTGCCGGTGCTCGATAGCCTGGCGGGCAAGTCACGGGTGACCATGCTCCACGTCTGCGGGCGGGACCTCCACTTTGACCTGGTCGCCGACTATCCTGTCCACGTCATCAACTGGGCTGCCTGCGACAGCGGCACGACACTGGCCCAGGCCCGCCAGATGACTGGCACGCCGCTGGCTGCCGGGCTGTGCCTCGACCTGCTGCTCCACGGGAGCGAGGACGAGGTAGCCGCCCAGGTGCGGGAGGCCATCGCCCAGGCCGGACCGCAGAGCTTTATCCTGGCCCCGGACTGTGTAATCAAGGGCCCCACCCCCGATGCCAATCTGGCTGCCGCCCGCCGCGCCGTGGAGGAGATCCCGGCGACATCATAGCGCGCTCGCAGGCAGGCGGCATCGCAAGGCTGTGAACCGTCAGTCGCGCATGACCAGGGGCAAGAACACAGCGTAGTTGAGGTCCACCGTCCAGTCGTACCAGAACACGTCAGCCAGGTAGGCGTATGCCCTGTCCGACTGCACCTGCACGGCGAACTCGCGGTTGGCCTTGGACGAGTTCTCGCTGCCGTTGATGCTGCCGGTGTGCACGTAGCCCTGCCCGCCGTCATTCACCAGCACCATCTTGTTGTGGATGCCAGTGCCGGTCGGGTTGCCCAACTTGCAGGCCAGGTCCAGGCCCTCCGACGACGCCTGGCCGTTCACGTAGGCACAGGTCGCCGTGTTGCCGCGCAGATCGCCTGGATCGTCAAAGACAGAATCCAGCAGGATGCGCACGCCGGCGCCCCGTCGCGCCGCGTCGATGTAGGCCTCCAGCCTCGGGTTCGGATCTCCGGCGGGGTTGCTCGTCGTCGGGCCCCAGAAGGTATACTCGTAGA
>JASFLR010000208.1:0-6092 GCA_050117995.1 Anaerolineae bacterium | reverse complement strand
CGTGCTGGCTATCACCCAGGGTTGGCCGGTCTCAGTGAGCTTGGCCGACGCCACAGAGGCGCTGGCCGTCCTGGAAGATATCATCCTGCCCCAACAAGGCAACCAAGGGCAAGATGTGGGTGATCTGGCGATAGAGGCCACGATTGCCATCATTGGAAGGTTTGGCGCCAACCTGCTCGAGGCCCAACGCATCCGCGTGGTCAGTCGCTTGCTGCCCCGGCTGAGGACGCTGGTTTCAGTGCCGCTGCGGGTCTCGACGCTTCAGGCACCTGCCGAGTAACCCGTCGCCCCCGTCCCCCATCTCAGATGGCAGGTTTCGCCGGGAACGATCCGGTTGAGGTCCCATGCCCGCCGCAGGGCTGTAGCAGAGTCACTTGACAGACACTGGACCACCGAGCTCGGAGCCCTGTCCCGGGGCGACAGGAGGCACCGAGAGCACACAACGTCCCCGAGACGGGGACTGCGAGCGTCGGTGGAGACCTGATGCTAGACTCTGCAACGGCCCCAATGCGCGCCGGGATATAACTTGCAGTTTTCGGGGTTTCGGGCTAGAATGGCGACAGACAACGCCCCGCCGATGCTGTTCCGGGCGCTGTCCGAACCGAGCCAGCGAGGGGAAAGATGTCAGTCCTCGACCTAACAAGATGCCCGATCTGTCACGCGCCGGGTAGCCTGGCGCGCCAGACCACGCAGCTAGAGACCCGAGCCCACGTCACCTATGAGTGCCTGGAGTGCGGCACGCTGCTTGTCTGGCTGGGTGATGAGATGTGGCTGGAAGCCGACCGCTGGTCGTTCCAGCAGGTGGGCCGCCCCGAAAGAGCCGACCTGCTGTACAAGAGCATGACGGTCGCCGAGCTGCGCAGGCTCGCAGGAGACCAACCACCCGCAGGCATGCCCGCGCCCACTGGCAGGGGCAGCCAACCCAAAGCTCCGCCGGTGTGGATCGATCTCAAGCCGGAAGAGAAGGTGACGCCGGCGGCAAGGCCAGAGCCTGCCGCCAGGGCTGAGGAACAGCCACCGGAGGAGCGTGCGCCAGAAGCCCCGCCAGCAGGCCCCTTCCAGGCAGAGGAGCCGGAGCCAGATCCGCCTGCAAAGCCAGCGGCGACGCCGCCCATCCCCTCTGCAACAGAGCCAGAGCCGCCCGACGAGGAACCAGAGATAGCCGAGCCGGAACCCCGGGAGCCAGTGGTCGAAATGCCCCCGATCGTTGCCGAGCCCCCCGAAGAGGGTCCGGCGAAAGCGGAGCCGGGGCCAGCGAAAGCAGAGCCAGAGCCTACAGAACCGGCTGCAGAGAAGCCAGAGATCGTCTCCGAGCCGCCCGCAGAGGGCCCGGCGATAGGGGAGCCGGGCGCGGTAACAGCACAACCGGAGCCAGCCCAACCGCCGGTCCAGGCAGTAGCGCCAGAGACCCACAAAGAGCCGGTTTCCGTAGCACCACTGGCCGAAAGCAGACAGCAACCCGCATCCCGGCGGCGCAGAAGCCGGGGTTCACCCTTCCTGGTGATCAGCGTCGGCTTTGTGCTGCTCTTTCTCATCTGCAGCGCTGCCGTGATGATACTCTACTCCACAATCAGCAATTGGCCAGGGGTAGCAGCTTTGCCCACGAACCCGCCGGCAGCGGAAGTGGCCGCCACCGAGACGGCGACACCCACCCAGACGCCAATCCCTACTGACACGCCGGCCGCGACCGAGACGCCCGCTCCCACCGACACACCTACGCCGACGCCGTCGCCCGTGCCTGGGGAGCCGACCGCGGTGGAGTTCCAGGGGGTTACCGACTACCTGGCGGCTAGTGGCAGCCACTACCTGGTCGGGGAGGTGCTCAACGAAACGGCAGATAGCTTGCGCTTTGTCGAAGTCCTCGCAACCTTTTACGATGACGCCGGGCAGGTTGTCGGGACCGGTTCCACCTTCACCGAGCTGAGCATCGTCAAGCCGGGCAGCTCGGCACCCTTCAAGCTAACGACACTCAACCCCCCGCAGGTGGGAAACTATGATCTGCGCGTCGACTATGCCACGACAACCCAGTCCCCGATCACACTGGAACTCCTGGGGCACACCGGCGCCACGGATGACAGCGGCTGGTACCGTGTCACTGGCGAGGTGCGGAACCCGCACGATTTCGCGGTCAAGTTCCCCGAGATCGTGGCGACCTTTTACAATGCCACCCACGATGTGCTCCGCGTTGAGGGCGTCTTTGCGGAGGCCGAACTGCTCGAGCCGGGCCAGGTTTCGTCCTTTGAGGTCGTGGTGACCGAACCGCCTGCTGACCTGCACTACTACGCCCTGCAAACGGAGGCTGTGCGGCAGTAGAGGGTATTTATACGAGGACGGGATCTTCCAGATGCGACCCAGTATACTCATCAGAGACCATGCGAGCGAAACCCTGAACGGAGTATGCAAAGATCAACCCTAAGGTCCCCCCAGTTCATCCCTTAGGGCCATTGAATTTCTCCGCCCCGTATGCTATAATCATTCTCGTACGGACCGTTTTTCACCGGGTTTCACGGTCCGTCCCCGCGAGCGCCTCGGCTCCACAAGCCGAGGCTTTTTTTTCGCATATGAATCGGAGGCCTGGCAGTCCATGTCTGCGCCAGACCTCCGTTTTTTGTCTGCTGCAATGCCTTTCTGTGCTCCTAATGGACCATCACCGCACCAGAGACCGGTGCCGCGCGGGCAGTCCTGACCAACGAGTTCAGGACCAGCAAGCCCTGCTACCGTCAGTCGTCCTGCCTAGGCACCAACACCAGGCGGGACTCTGCCTCGCGCTCCACATCCTCGCGGGCATACAGCATGAGGTGGTACCCGCCCTCAAACCAGGCCTGCACCTGATCGTCATAGTGCTTGCTGCCGGGCTGGCCCGACTGGCCGGGAACCAGCAGCCCCCACGAGTTCCTCAAGTCGCCCAGGTCGGCGATAAAGCGGAAGGGCGGGCCGATGGTGCCCTCAGTGCTCAGATCAAAGCGGCTTATGCCGGTGGCCCAGACCGTGGTGGCGTCGCCGCCCATGGGGAACGGCCCGCGGTTAAGCAGCTTGTCGAGGGGCTTGACGCTACCCAGCGTGTGAGCAAAGGTCAGGGTGTGCAGCTTGCCCCAGGCCCAATCGTCGATCTCCGGGCCGAGTTCGGCGGTGAGAAAGTCGACGGTCTCGCTCAGAGCCAGGCGCATGACGTCGTCGCGGCCCTCGCCCCGGCCCAGGTCGAACCAGTGTGAATCCGGTTGGGCCAGGATACGCCGGAGCCAGGCCCAGGATTTCTCGCCAAACATGCTGGAATTCTGCAAGAGTGGCGTGGGTCCCTTGCCCCGGTAGCCAGCAGCCAGGTCACCCAGCTTGTCCGCCAGCATCAGATTGAGCATGCGGCGCACGAACACCTGGTAGACGGCAGCAGCGGGGCTCCCCTCGGTAAGGGTGCCGTCCCACTGGCGCATGATATCCACAACCCCTTCCAACTCCGGGTCGTCCGCCGGAAGCTGGCCCAGGTAGGGCGCAATCGCCCTGGCCATCGGAGATTCCAGGTCAAACTGCATGTGCTTGATATAGTCCACGTCGATGGCATCGCGCGCCTGGAGCATCTCGACGATGCGCTGGTAGCGGTCGCCGGTGATGAACTCGCTGCCCAGCTCGTAGGGATAGTCACTCCCGATGACGCGGTTGTTGGCCGAGGCCACATAGCCCTGGGGCGGGTTGTAGAGGTGGGGCAGCTCCTCGAAGGGGATGTAGTCAGTCCACTCGTACTCGCCGGTCCAGCCAGGCACCGGCACGCGGCCGTCGCCAGCGGCGCGGATGGGGATGCGGCCCGGATAGCTAAAGCCGATATTGCCCCCGGTGTCGGCGTAGACCATGTTCAGGACCGGGGCAGACCAGTGGCGCAGCGCCTCGCGGAACTCGAGACAGTCCCGGGCGCGGTTCATCTCCAGCAGACCCTCGAGCATGGTGTCTGGCTCCAGCGAGGGCCAGCTCAGGGCGAGCGGCTCCTCCCCGGCGAGGTCGGATGCCAGCGAGTTTATGATGGGGCCGTGATGGGTGACGATCACCTCCTCGACCACCGTCTCCCCGCCCTTGACCTTGATCTCCTCCTCGATAACCTGGGCGTCGCGCCACTCGCCCTGGAACTCGTACTCCACCCTGACTTTGCCGTCCTCGCCCGGGGTGCGGCGCATGCGCTCGATAAAGAGATCCTGCACATCGGGGAAACCGGCGGTATAGCCCCAGGCGACCAATCCGTTATGTCCAGATACGATGCCGGGGATACCGGGGAAGGTGACGCCGGTGAGGTTCAGGCTCCCACCACTCACAGCCTCCTGGCAGACCAGGTGGTTCTCGTACCATATGCTGGGCAACCCCATAGGCAGGTGCATATCGTTGGCTAGCAGAGGCGCTCCGCTGGCAGTGTGCGCGCCTGACAGCACCCAATTGTTGCTGCCCAGGCCGTCACGGGCCGCCGGACCGAGGTAGGGTCGCGCCTCCTCAGCACTATCGAGGGCCGACGGGCCTATCTTGGCCAGATCGGTGCCAGGGGGAATCACGGTGAGCTTTTCTCCCGGGATGCCAGCCTCCAGCTCGTGTGCCAGCTCAGGGCCCAGATGCTCGATCAGCCGGGCGCGGAGCAGTTCGCTCTCCCAGTTGACGCACAGCGACCAGGACATATACTTGACCCAGGCCAGCGTGTCTGCCACGGTCCAGGGCTCGGGCTTGTAGCGTAGGAGAGTGAACTCGACCGGCAGGCGGCCCTGGGCGATGCGGGCGTTGACACCAGCCGCATAGGCCTCGATCAAGAAGCAGGCCTCACCAGCGGTGGCCTCCGCCTCCTGCTCGGCAACGCGGCGCATGCTCAGGGTGCGCACCCAGCGGTCCACGGGCAGCGTGACCTCACCCATCACTTCCGAGAGCCGCCCCGCCACCAGGCGCCGGAAGAAGTCCATCTGCCACAACCTGTCCTGGGCGTGGGCGAACCCCTGGGCGAAAACGAGGTCGCGCTCCCGCACTGCATAGATGTGGGGCACGCCCCAGCGGTCACGCAGGATCTCAACCTCGGCCTCGAGCCCGGGCAGCCGGATGGAGCCCTCGGTCTGGGCCAGGGGACGCCTGACCAGCAGATGATAGGCGGCCCCGGCCAATCCCGCGATGGCGGCCGCCGCAGCCATTAATGCACTCCAGCGTTTCGACATGGTCCAGCTCCTTCTATCCGATTGCCTTGTGGCGTAGTATAGCAGACTATTGATGCCAGGACAAGATGCAGACCCGATTCACATACGGCTGTAGCAGGGTCCAGCACCAAGTCTCCACCGGCGCTCACAGTCCCGTCTCGGAGACGTTGTGCGCTCCCAGTGCTGCCTGTCGCCCCGAAACGGGGCTCCGAGCTTGGCGGTCTGGTGGGTGTCAAGTGACTTTGCAGAAGCTCTGCCGATTCGCATAGGGCCCGGCAAAAGCCTAGCTCCCGCCGGGCTGTGGCCTAGCGGCAGGGCAGGCATTTCGCGGGGGCGACGGCGCCCATCCAGTGTCTGGTCATGCCCGCGGAAGCGAACATCCATTTGTGCAATGGGTTGTGGCGGCTGACTTTGACAAGGCCCTGCTGCTCCACAGGCCCTTGCCTGTTTCCCCGGCCCGTGGTATACTTGTGCTGGTTAATCCA
Organism: Anaerolineae bacterium; assembly: GCA_050117995.1. Classification (GTDB taxonomy): domain Bacteria; phylum Chloroflexota; class Anaerolineae; order JAAYZQ01; family JAAYZQ01; genus JBFFCR01. Next base: position 460 of record JASFLR010000208.1, on the reverse strand, counting down.
GGCGTTCTGAGCTGTCCGGGCGGTGCCGACAGGCGGCGCCCGAGGAGGCAGGATGCGGGAAGCATGGAGCATTGATACCCCAGGTACTGGCAAGTCCGCCCTGCATGTCCGTGCGGCCGTGTACGGGCTTTGTCTCTTCCTGCTTGCCATCGGCCTGTCGGCGTGCGGTGGTCAGGCGACGCCTGATGGCGCGCCGACGGTCGACCCGGTTGCATCGGAGGTGGCCCTGCAACGGGCCGTCGCTGCCACGCTCACGGCAGAGGCAGCGATCCCGGCTGCAGAGATGGTCGAGACACAGATCGCCGTGGCGCGGGCTGCCGCAGCAACCCTGACCGCCGAGGCCCCCGGGCTCACGATGACGCCGACACCGCCGACAGTCCTGGATGAGATGGGCGCCCGCGACCTGGGCGGCGGTCTCCGGCTGCTCATGCAGGAGACCAAGGACGACGGCCAGACCGAC
>JASFLR010000207.1:0-6095 GCA_050117995.1 Anaerolineae bacterium | reverse complement strand
GGGGGTAGATTCGCGTCGCCAGGCAGGTGCGGCCGGCATTGCACAAGATCTCGAGCACCGAGCGATCGAGAAAGATGTGCAGCTTCAGGGACTCACTGGCGGCAAGCTCGACCGGCGCTGTGCGCTCGCCGCGCTCCACCTCCGGACTTGAGCTGGAATCGTCCCGCTCGACAATGATCTTGCCCTGGGCTGCCTGGTAGACGACCCGCGTCTGCTCCTGGCCGTTGGGCGAACAGCGAAGCCCAAGGCCGAACTCGGCCCTCTTACCCAGCTCAAAGTCGGCCAGGATCTCCAGGCAATCACCGCGAACGCCGCCCCGCGGCTCGCTGGAATCACCATCCCCTGTACCGGAACCGCCACGCAGCGGTGGGAGTTCCAAGTCATCGAAACGCCAGTGCTCTCCCCGAAGGGCCTGCAGCTCCGGCACTGGCTCGACAGCCACCCTGCCGTCTAGCTGGAGCTTCAGGGCGAGGGGCAGCGACATCACACCTGCCCAGCCGACCCGCTCGGATGCGCGCTGGCTGCGTCCCTCCTCGATCCAGCCCCACAGGATGCGGCGGCCATCGTCGAGATGCATGACCTGCGGGGCGTAGAAGTCACCGTGGACCAGGATGCCCCCCGTCTCGGGCACGAATTGCTGGTGCTTGTACGTGCCAACGTGGTAGACGGGGTAGAGGTGGTCGTAGGCTGTAGCCTGGATGGAGAAAAGAAGGACGTGCCTGTCGCCCAGCCTGAACAGATTCGGGCACTCCCACATCCTGCCGGCCGTGCAAGGATCTTGTCCATGAACGTCGCCGGCCATGAGTGGGTGCAGGTACTCCCAATGCACCAGGTCCGGGGAGCGGTACAAGAGGATCATGCCGCCGGCGTCCTCGACCCTGGAGCCGATGATCAAGTACCACCAGCCGTCATCCTTCCACAGGTAGGGGTCGCGGAAGTGACCGCCAGCACGATCGCGCACGTCGGGCGGGGGCGCAGCAATGACCGGGTTTGCCTCGCACTTTTGCCAGGTCACGAGGTTGTTAGAACCAGTGGCGAGGCAGACTGTCTGAGGGTGAACGCCGGTGTAGAACAGTGTTGGGACGCCGTCGTGGTCCACCGCACAACCGGTCCAGCAGCCGTCCTCGTCTGCGCCGCCGGGAGTTGGGGCCAGCGCGATGGGTAGGTGCGTCCAATGCACGAGATCGCTGCTGACGGCGTGGCCCCAATGGATGGTGCTGTGAGAGGGGCCGTTGGGGTTGTACTGGTAGAAGAGATGGTACTGGCCTCGCCACTGGATCAGGCCGCAGGGGTCATTCATCCAGTTGGCAGGTGGCAAGAAGTGGTACCCGGGACGTGATGGATCCTGGCTGGCCCTTTCTTCGAGCGGGTGCTTTGTAAGGACTGCTCTGGCGTCCCCCATTGCTGTGTCTCAGCCTCCTCGTGTGACAGGATCTCGCGCATCATCGGATACAGCCTGTGCCAAGCGCCCGGTCTGCGCCGCTCGAGGCTGCGGGCGCGAGGTCATTGTAGCACGACTCGTGCTCTGGGGAAAGCTTGCTGGATCGTTCGATGCTGTGAGACTCCCGACAGCTTGCCGAAGAAATGGACGGTAAGGCGCTCGAGCCTGGTTGCAGTCAGTCGGGTAGGGGCAGGCACACCGTTAGCGCTGAAGCAAACTCTCCTTTCGTCGTTGGAGACCGCTTCGGCACTCGCAAAGGTCGCTCGCTTCTCGCGGTGACAGGGCTGAGGGGATTGCCGCTGGCTTGCACAGACCTTCACGGCGCCTGTTGCGCAAGAACCCAGCTCCTGGTATAATGGCCGGCATGCGGCGGACGGAAATGGTCCTGTATAGTGGCTGTCAGCCGCACGCCGGGATGCAAATCAGCGAGGAGAGTAGCTATGACCACGATGTCGATTCGAGGGGTGTCCCTCTTTGTAGAAGTCACCGGGCAAGGGCAGCCGCTGGCACTGATGCACGGCGGCCCAGGCGCTGACCACTATTCGATGCTGGCGCTTCGCCCTCTCGCGGATCAGTTTGCTCTGGTGTTCTACGACCACCGCTGCAATGGCCGGTCCGAGGGCGCAAAGATCCAGTCCATGACGTGGGAGAACCTGACGGCCGATGCGGACGCGCTGCGCCAGGCGCTTGGCTTTGAGAAGTGGGCGGTGCTGGGGCACTCTTTTGGGGGCATGGTGGCCCTGGAGTACGCGCTGCGCTATCCGCAGAGCCTGTCTCACCTCGTGCTGGCGGACACCTGTGGCGACACGTGGTGGGTACGGGAGAACGCCCCCCAGATTCTGGCCAAGCGCGGGTTCCATCGGAAGACGGTAGAGACGGCCAAGCGGTACTACACGGGGCAGATTGAGCTGGATGAGTATACGTCCTCCTTCCTCAGGCTGGCGAGAGCCTTCTACTACCGCCTCAGCCCCTTGGTGTTGGCCCGAGACATGGCTGTGGGGCTGCGCATGAAGTCGCGGCCCGAGGCCTTTCTCTTTGCGGCCCGCGAGTTGCTCAAGGGCTGGACGGTGATGGACCGGCTCGGCGAGATCGAGGTGCCCACCCTGGTTCTGGCAGGCCGTGACGACTTTCAGTTTCCGCCCGAGCATCAAGTGGAACTGGCAGCCGGAATCCCGGACGCACAGCTGGAGATTATCGAGCGGGCAGGTCACAACGCACCGACGGAGCGGCCTGCAGAGGTTATTCAGGCAGTCAGGGACTTTTTTGCTGCTAGCTAGGGCTGTAGCAAGGACGCAGTTGGAGATTGCGCCTCTCCAGAGCGAGAGGACCTCGCTCGCAGACGGCGCTCGCTCGTCGCAATGACAGGCTGTGCCATTCCGTGCTGAGTGCCGGGATCCACCATGGACGAACTAATGACCTGTCCAAGGTTCTCTGGCGGCACATGCCATGCATATAGAATTACTGGAGGATTCAACCGATGAGTGACAAAGTTGGGCCCTACCATGTCGTCGATCTGTCACCGGGGCGCCGCGCCTGGGTGAACACGCTTGACCTGGCGGGGCCAACGCACTGGATGTACGGCCTGGTGGAAGTGGACGTGACGGTGGTGCGGCAGTTCATCAAGGAGCACAAGGCGCGCACCGGCGAGGCGCTGTCCTTCACCGGGTTCCTGGTCTACTGCCTGGGCCGCGCGGTGGACGAGAACAAAGAGGTGCAGGCCTACCTGAAGGGCCGCAAGCAGCTCGTTGTGTTCGACGATGTCAACGTCGGGCTGATGGTCGAGAACAAGGCGGGAGGAAAGAGGGCGCTGATGGGGCACATCGTCCAGACTGCCCAGCAGAAGACGTACCTGGAGATCCACGAGGAGATCCGCAGGGCCCAATTGGAGCCTGTGCCTGCTGGCAGCGGTATGGCCGGATGGTTCCGTACCCTGATGCTGCTGCCGTGGCCGCTGTCCAAAGTGGTCAAGGCCTTCATGGGTATGGTCACCCGTCGTGACCCGACGATCCGCGTGTCAACGTCGGGCACCGTGGCTGTCACCGCGGTGGGGATGTTTGGCAAGGGGCATAGTGGTTGGGGCATAACGACAATGCCCCACTCGCTCAGCCTGCTGGTGGGCAGTATGTCCTGGAAGCCGGCCGTTGTGGAGGGGCGGATCGAGCCGCGTGAGATCCTGAACCTGACGGTGATGTTCGACCACGACGTTGTCGACGGGGCGCCAGCAACCCGCTTTGTGCGGAGATTGATGGAGCTAATCGAGAGCGGGGCCGGGCTGGACGAGATAGATGGGGAATAATCAGGGCTAGAAGGCGTTAAGGAGAGAGTAGCGTGGCTGATAAAGAGAGTAGCGCAAGGCTTCTGAACGCGTACCGCGACGAGATACGGGCCAAGTGCCCCAAGTCGCTTGCTGTCTGGCAGAAGAACCGTGCCGTCATGCCGGCAGGGGTGGGCAGCCTATTCCGGCTGGCGGATCCCTTTCCTGCGGTGGTCAACAGGGCCCAAGGTGCCCGGGTGTGGGACGCCGACGACAATGAGTACCTGGATTTTATGCTGGGCTTCTCGGTCATGATCCTGGGGAATGCGCCGGCGGAGGTGGAATCGGCGATTAGGGAGGCGCTGCCGCTGGGCACGCACTATGGGCAGTGCCATGAGCACGAATACGCGTTTGCCAAGCTGTTCTGCGACATGGTACCGGGTGTGGAGAAGGTGACCTTTTGCAACTCGGGGACCGAGTCAACGATGTACGCCCTGCGGCTGGCCCGGGCGACGACGGGACGCCCCCTGGTGGCGAAATTCGAGGGCGGCTATCACGGCACGCACGATCTTCTGGCGGCGAGCTTTGGCCGGCCGGGTCCGGTTCCCACGCTGGGCGGACCGGTCGAGGATCCGGAAACAATCCCGGAGAGCCCGGGTCTCGCCGAGGGCGCGTGGAAGGACACCATCGTCCTGCCCTACAACCACCCGGCTGCCTTTGACAAGATCCGCCGCCATGCGGACCAGTTGGCTGCCGTGATCATCGAGCCGGTGCTGGGCGCGGGAGGCACCATCCCGGCCGACAAGGAGTTTCTGACCGAGCTGCGGCGGATCACCCGAGAGATCGGGACCTTTTTGATCTTTGACGAGATCATCACCGGCTTCCGGCTTGCGCCTGGCGGCGGGCAAGAGTTCTACGGGGTGACACCGGATGTGAGCACCTTTGGCAAGGTCGCCGGAGGCGGCTTTCCCTTCGGGGCGGTAGGGGGGACGGCTGAGGCGATGCGCTTGATGGAATACGATCGCGAGCCGGGATCTATCCTGATGGCGGGGACATTCAACGGGAACCCGATGGTCACTGCCGCCGGGACGGCCGTCCTGAGCCGCCTGAAAGAAGAACCGGAACTCTATGCCCGGATGAACGCGATGGGGGACCGGTTCCGCACCGAGGTCAACCGCTTTGCGCAGGAGGAGGGCTATCCGGCGACGGCGATCGGTGCTGGCTCGATGTTCTGGATGCACACGGTCGTGGGGCCGATCAACAGCATACGGGATGCGCACCGCGGGAATCCGGTGGCCAGTGCTGGCTTGAGGCTGCTGTACCGCAGGAACGGGCTGCACATATCGTCCAACCATGGATTCATGAGCGCGGCCCACACTGACGAGGATATCACGGCGCTGATCGAGGTGCACAAGGCGGCAATGGAGGAACTCAGAGCACAGGGCGTGTGGTGAAGCGGGTCACAGCACTCAGTGCCGATGAGGGATTCGGAATAGGATCTCGGCCCGTGTGCCACGAGCACAGCGCGCAGCACACGGGCCGAGATAGACAGATAGAGGCGGCAGAGCCTATCTTTGATTAGACATAATTCTGATATCGGGGCACGTACATCTGCGCCTTGATATGCACCAGAAGGTCCGCCGGCTTTGGCTGTGTGGCGAGCCCCCGCTTGTAGGCGACCTCGGCCACGGCTGCGGCTATCTCCGCCGACACCTCACGGATCTCTGTCAGTGGCGGGTAGATTAGTCCCTGCTCCAGGTCGGACTCGGATACCTGCTGGGCAAGCGCGTGGGCGGCTTCGAAGAACATCTCGTCTGTCACCAACCTAGCCCCACAGGCGATGGCTCCCAGGCCGACACCGGGGAAGATGTAGGCATTGTTGCCCTGACCAGGCACGTAGGTCTTGCCGTCCAGCGTTACCGGGGCAAAGGGACTGCCGCTGGCAAAGATGGCCCGCCCGCCGGTCGAGGTGTAGGCCTGTTCGGCGGTGCACTCGGCCTTGGAGGTGGGATTCGACAGGGCAAAGATGATCGGCCGGTCGTTCAGCCGGGCCATGGCCTCCAGGACGGACTGTGTGAAGGCGCCGGATTGCCCGGAAACGCCGATGATGGCCGTAGGCTGCAATGCTTCGACTGCCGTCAGGAGATCGGGCAGCGGCGCGTGGTCGTGGGCGTAGGGCAGCTTGTGTGGGGCCAACCCGGACCGGTCACTGACAACCAGCCCGCCAGAGTCGATCAGCCAGCAGCGCTCTCGGGCCTCTTCTTCTGAAAGGCCTTCGCCAACCATGGCTGCGACGATGAGGTTGGCGATGCCGACGGCTGCCTCGCCAGCGCCCATGAAGAGCACCTTCTGCTCGGACAGCTTGCCCCCCCTGATGCGCAGGGCCGAATAGAGGCCAGC
>JASFLR010000206.1:0-6096 GCA_050117995.1 Anaerolineae bacterium | reverse complement strand
TCTTCCGCACTGTCGGCCAGAAGGCCCAGGCCATATTTGACTATCACCCGGGGCGCAGCCTGGACGACGCAGCCCCGGTTCAGGATTTCCGCGAGGATGAGCTTACGACCCTCGGCGAGAGACATCCATAATGCCTAAAGATCTGGTACGGAGCGGCAGATGAGCGAGAAGACAGAACAGCCATCAGCCCTGGTCATCGGCGCAGGTATCGCCGGCATGCAGGCCGCACTCGACATCGCAGACGCCGGGTTCAGGGTCCACCTGGTAGAGCGAGAGCCGAGCATTGGCGGGCACATGTCGCAATTGGACAAGACCTTTCCCACCCTCGACTGCTCGGCCTGCATCCTCACACCCAAGATGGTGGACTGTGCCCGGCATCCCAACATCCACTTGCACACCTACTCCGAGGTCAAAGCAGTCAGCCGCGCTGGCTCGGCATTCTCTGTCCAGGTACTCGAGCGTGCCCGGTACGTCGACATGGATCGCTGCACGGGCTGCGGCGATTGCGCGCTGAAATGCCCTACCAAAGTACTCGATAGCTTTAACATGCAGTTGAATGAGCGCAGGGCCATCTACCTCCAGTTTCCTCAAGCCGTGCCGATGGTAATGACCATCGACCCCGAGCACTGCATATACCTGAATCGCGGCAAGTGTGGATTGTGCAAGAGGATCTGCGAGGCTGACGCGATAGACTTTGAGCAGCAGGATCGGCAGCTGGATCTCAAAGTGGGAACCATCATCGTCGCAACCGGCTTTGACCCCTTTGACGCCAGCGACAAGCCCGAATTCGGCTACGGTCGCTATCGCAACGTGATCACTGGACTTGAGTTCGAGCGCCTTGCTTCGGCATCGGGCCCAACATCGGGCAAGATCCAGTTGAACGGCACCGTGCCCCAGGAACTTGTCTTCATCCACTGCGTCGGCTCGCGTGACAAGCTGCAAGGCGGCGAGTACTGCTCCCGCATCTGTTGCATGTACACAGCCAAGCAAGCCCATCTGGCGCACGACAAAATACCTGGAGCCAAGATTACCGTCTTTTACATGGATGTGCGGGCCTTTGGCAAGGGCTTTGAGGAGTTCTACGATCGGGTGCGCGCTGAGGGCGTTACATACCGCCGCGGCAACCCGTCCGAAATCTATAAACGAGGCGACAAATTGATCGTCCGTGCAGAGGACACGCTGCTGGGCAGGACCGTAGAGGTGCCGGCTGACATGGTTGTCCTCGCCATCGGTATCCAACCGCGCGCCGATGCAGATAGCGTAGCGTCCATGCTCGGACTCGAATTCTCAGAGGACGGCTTCTTTGCCGAGGCCCACCCCGAACTGCGTCCGGTGGACACACAGACCCCCGGGGTGTACCTCGCAGGCACCTGCCAGGCGCCCAAGGACATCCCCGACACTGTGTCGCAGGCCAAGGCAGCCGCAGCGCAGGCAATCGTGGAGCTGTCCAGGCTAAAGGCGAAAGGGAAATGGTAGTACCCCCGCGGCCATCCGGGCCGACGGGATAATCATAGGCTAGCGCGCCAGTTAGTACCGGGGTAGGATCGCGTTTTTACCTACCATAATGAACTCGGGAGGTCAGGCAATGGAATACGAGGGCTATTGTGTCAAGTGCCGCGAAAAGCGGACGATCACCGATGGCAAGGTCGTCAAGACGGCGAAAGGTCGACCTATGGCCAAGGGCACCTGCCCACAGTGTGGTACGACGGTAACACGATTCCTGTCTAGCAAGGACCTCGAATAGGCTAGATCTTTCGGATCGCGTGCTTCCTGTCTTGGTAGCGCGCTAGCGGGGTCAAGGGGGACCTCAGAGGGCATCACGGGAGATGTATGTGGAAAGCAACCGAACAGTTACGCAACGGGGGCGAGTTTTCGCCCTTGAGAGCATAGGCGCGCTGACCTGCGCATCAGCCGCCGGGCCAATCCGTGCCAGCGGCTGATGCGCACCCCGGCTCTCGGGGATTGCGAAATGGCATTAACACCCGGTCGGAGGGATCTTTGGCCGGGCAGATAGTTGGAACAACCCCACCAAGGCGTCAACCAGGACTACGCAAAGCGATCCCAGTTGAGCCCAAAGATGGGAGAGGAATAGCCAGGGGGTAGCATGAAAGTCGACACCCGGGATTTCGTTCGCGAATATACCCTTTTGGAGTGTATCCAGTGCGGCCGCTGCACCGGCGGCTGCCCGGTCTCGATGAAAACGGCCCTCAATATCCGGAGCATTATCTACGAGGCACTGATCGCTGACGAGATGGAGATCAGCGGCATGGAGGTGTTGTGGGATTGCACCAACTGCCTCACCTGCACCATGCGCTGCCCAAAGGACATCAAGCCGGCGGATGTGATCATCGGCTTGCGGGGCCACATCGTTGGTGAGGGCAAGGGAGTTCCACCCCGCGTCCGCGACGCGCTCATGAGCGCCTTTACCCGGGGCAACACCCTGGGATTCGCCACCGAGGACCGGGAAAAGTGGGCAGAGGAGCTCGACTTTGAGATCAAGAACGTCCTCGATGAGGGCCAAACGGACCTCCTGTTCTACGTGGGCTGCTCACCCGCCTATGACCCCCGCGTCCAGCCAGTCACCCGTGCCTTGGCAACGGTGTTCCAGCGGGTGGGACTGGACTTTGGCACCATGGGCATGGACGAGTTCTGCTGCGGTAACGAGATCAAGCGGATCGGCGAGAGCGAGGGCTTTGACTCAATGGTCGAGGAGTATCACGAGATGCTCCAGGAGTTCGAGGCCCGGCGCATGGTTACTGTGTCTCCCCATTGCTTCAACACCTTCCACAATGAATACGGTGAGCTGCCCTTCTCAGTGCAACACTACACCCAACTGATAGTCGAGTTGCTCGATGCGGGCCAGCTCAAGCTCCAGAATGAGTTGGGCAAAAAGGTAACCTACCACGACCCCTGCTTCCTGGGCAAGCATAACCAGATCTACGACGAGCCGCGCCATATCTTGCAGAGCATCCCCGGTGTCGAGTTCCAGGACCTGGACCGCTCACGGGAACGGAGCGTCTGTTGCGAGGGTGGTGGGGGCCGCATGTGGGCCGAGGGCACCAACATTGAGGAAAGGCTGGCACACCAGCGCGTGCGTGATGCGGTGGATCTGGGCGCCGATGTCCTTGCCGTCGCCTGCCCCTTCTGCCTGCTCACCTTGGAGGATGCAGTCAAGATCTTGGGATTGGACGAGCAGATCCAGGTGATGGACATCATGGAGCTGGTTGCGCAATCGATATAGAGTAGGTGCTCCGGAGGTTCCGACCTTCAGGGCAACTCGGTTTTTGGTGGCAGTCCGGACAAGGACAGTCTGAACAGGGAGTAAACGAGATGGCATCCAGAATCGGCGTGTACGTATGCCATTGCGGGATCAATATCGAGGCAACCGTCGACACCGCAGAGGTGGCCAAGCACGCGGCGTCGCTGCCACACGTTGTCGTGGCCCGCGACTATATGTACATGTGCTCGGATCCCGGGCAGGAGATGATCCAGCAGGACATCCGTGACCATGACCTGAACCGCATCGTGGTTGCCTCTTGCTCGCCGCGGATGCACGAGACCACCTTCCGCACTGCTGTCGAAGAAGTGGGTGTCAACCCCTACTATTTCGAGATGGCCAATATCCGCGAGCAGGTCTCCTGGGTTCACACTGACCGCGAAATCGGGACACGTAAGGCCAAGGAGCTTGTCGCTGGAACCGTCGCCAAGGCAGCATTGCTCGAGCCGCTGAAAGAACGCACAGTGGAGATTACCCCTGCTGCCCTCGTCATCGGCGGCGGAATAGCCGGGCTCGAAGCCGCCTTGAACATCGCTGAGGCCGGCTATCAGGTCTACTTGGTGGAACGGCAGCCCAACCTTGGCGGGCGGATGGCACAGCTCAACAAGACATTCCCGCGTATGGAAGATGCCGGGGCGCTGGTCGTCTCTGAGATGCAGAGAACTCTGGAGCACCCCAAGGTTGAGGTCCTGGCCTGCAGTGAAGTGGTGGAGGTGGACGGCTATATCGGCAACTTCCAGGCCACGATCCGCCGCCGGCCCCGTTTCGTCGACCCTGAGCGATGTACTTCCTGCGGCAAGTGCGCCCAGGCGTGCGTGCTGGCGGGCCAGATCAGCGACGAGTTCCAGATGGGCCTCACCAAGCGGGCCGCCATCTACAAGCCCTTCCCAGAGGCGCTGCCCGCGACCTACACCGTGGACCCGGATCACTGTCTAAAGGTAACGGAGGGCAACTGCGAGGAAGGCCCGCCCTGCGCTCTGGCCTGTCCCGAGGACGCTGTGGATTTCGGCCAGCAGGAAGAAGAGGTCACCGTCCATGTCGGCGCCATCATCGTCGCCACCGGCTACGATCCCTTTGATGCCCGGCGCAAGCCCGAGTTCGGCTATGGCCGCTATCCCGGTGTGCTGTCGGCGCTCGAGTTCGAGCGGCTGACGGCGGAAAACGGGCCCACCGGCGGGCGGCTGTTGATCCCGGGCACCGACCGGGAGCCGCAAGAGGTCGTCTTTATCCACTGCGTCGGCTCGCGGGACAAGCTGCTGGGCAACGAGTACTGCTCCCGGGTATGCTGCATGTACACCGCCAAGCAGGCGAATGTCGTTCTGGACCAGGTGCCCGAAGCACGCGTGACCGTATTCTATATGGATGTGCGCGCCTTTACCAAGGGCGGCGAAGAGTTCTACGACCGGGTACGGGCCCGCGGCGTGCGCTACCGGCGCGGCAACCCCTCCGAGATATTCGCGAGAGGTGACAGGCTGGTAGTCCGCACTGAGGACACGCTGCTGCGGCGCACCGTCGAGGTGGAGACCGACATGGTCGTCCTGGCCATCGGTCTGGAGCCAGGAGCCGGTGGCGATGAGGTCTCTAAGATGCTCAAGCTCTCCTGCACCGGCGACAATTTCCTTGCCGAGGCCCACCCCAAGCTGCGCCCTGTGGACACAACCAGCGATGGTGTGTTCTTGGCCGGCACCTGCCAGGGTCCAAAGGATATCCCTGACACCGTAGCGCAGGCCAAGGCAGCCGCATCGTCGGCCCTCATCCCGCTGTCCATGGGCAAAGCCCGGGTTGAGGCCATCATTAGCAAAGTCGATCAGGAGCTCTGCGTCGGTTGCGGGCTGTGCGAGGACGCCTGCACCTACGGCGCCTTGAGCATGCATCCCTGGCGCGGCGTAATGAGCATCAACGAAGTGCTATGCAAAGGATGCGGCACCTGCGCCGTGGCCTGCCCGTCAAAGGCCATCACTTTGGGACACTTTACCCAGAAGCAGACACTGGCCATGCTCGACGCAATACTGGGATGAGCATTTGAGAAGGCCACGAACACCATTGCCGGTTGCCGTGGGGCGCTCCCGGCAGGCATCTTTGCCCTGCTATCGCCTGTGCATGTAGAGTAGCGGTACTGACCCGATAGAACCATCAAGTAGATTCCACGCGGAGGAGGAACTATGAATTCGATTGTCTGTCTCAAAGAGGTTCCGGACACCGAGACCCGCATCCAGGTCCGGGACGGCAAGGTCGCTGAGGAGGGGATCCAATATGTGGTCAACCCTTACGACGAGTTCGCCCTGGAGGAAGCGCTCAAGTGGCAGGAAGAGCTCGGCGGCAAGGTAACCATGGTAACTCTGGGCCCGGAGCGCGCGCGGGAGAGCATCCTCAAAGGGTTGGCCATGGGTGCCGACGAGGTCTACCACCTGGCTGACGAAGCATTCCTGGGGGGTGACGCCTACACCACCGCCAAAGCGCTGGCAGCCGCCATCGAAAAGATCGGTGACTATGATGTCATCTTCTGTGGCAAGCAGGCCGTAGACGCCGATAACCACGCCGTGGGCATCATGCTAGCTGAACTGCTGGACTTGCCCCACGTGGCTGTTGTAAGCCGCCTGGAGATCGCCGAAAGCGGCGACTGCGCCAAAGCAGAGCGTGACATTGAGGGCGGTAGAGAAGTGGTCGAGATGCCGCTACCAGCGGTCATCACCACCCAGAAAGGACTCAACGAGCCCCGCTATCCATCCTTCCGGGGGATTCGCCAGGCGCGGCGCAAGCCCTTCACCCTTTGGGGTGTGGATGATGTGGGACTGGATGCCGGCGAGGTGGGTGCCGCG
>JASFLR010000205.1:0-6099 GCA_050117995.1 Anaerolineae bacterium | reverse complement strand
GGTGACAGTGTTGGATTATCCTATAGGGCAATTATACGGCACGCAGTGTGTTTTGTCAAGGGCTTGATTCCAAATTCGAGAGTCCCGTCAAAGTCTACGTCTCTGTCAGATCATGAACCAGGAGGGACTACCCACTTACCATCATCCGTCATGTAGGGCCCGTCTGGTACCCGGGCAGCCTCGATGGCCCTCGAGATGAACTGAGCCAGCTCCCTCTGTCACCGTATCCAGTCGCCACCATGCAACTGGCAGGCATGATAGAGGAGGTCCTCAATAGCCCTCCATGATGATTCTCCTACGGTGATAGAAACCTGGAGCTCGTTGCTCTGTGTCATCTGACTTTTCCTTTCTTTGGTAAGTAGGGTGCGTATGCATACGCTTCACGAGTAGCACAGTCGGGCGCGAATGGCTCTCTGAGGGACGCCATGCCTTCGGCCAAAGTTGCGCCAGTGAGAACAAACAGACTATTCAGTTTGCTATTGGGTCATGCTGGCATTATCCAGGCCTGCTTGGGGAATCGGTGAGGATGGTGGTGCCTGAGGGTGGCGAGCATGGCGGCATCAAAGCCCCCTGGGCTATTGGGTGCGGTCACTCCACAGGGGGCAATTCTATCTCGATGTCACAGGGCCAGGGACGCCCGTCGCTCCCGGAGGTGACATAACGGTCCTCCTTGGAGGGCCATTTGCATTTGCAGGGATCCCCTTGTGCGCGACTACTGTCCCACTCTCCCACTCTTTTCGGGACACGCTTTGTCAAGCTCCGTGATGCCCAATGGTCGTGCGGATATTGCACAGCGCTCGACGGCATTTGCGCAGCACTTGGCATAAAGACTGGTTTCGTTGAGCATTCGCCTTGCCAAGTCTTGGAACCTCTAGGATAGCTTCAGGTGTTCAGCTTGAAGCCTAAAATCTGGGCCTGCGACGCTCAGTATGTTGCTGCAGGTGATAGGTTTCGTCGTAGGGCTTTTGGTCCTGCCACATCTTCCAGATAATCGCCAGCCAGCGGTTGGCAAGGCGCCGATAGGCATCGGAGTCTGAAGCGCTGTGAGGAGGAACGTCACGCCTGTAGGCTAGGGCCCAGCCAGACCTTGCAATGGAGCTTAGCGCGAACTGCTGGGTGATACGGCGGAACTCCTTGTCGCAGCCTCTGCGGAAGTGAACGCTCTTGCGCTTGCCACTTTGGTGACAGGACAGGTTCCGGCCAAGGCCTGGACGGCATTGGGTGTGGGAAAGCGGTCGCGATGGTCACCGAACTTGGCCAGCAAGGCAAGCGCCAGGAGCTCACCCGCTCCAGGTAAAGAATCGAAGATGAAGGCATCGGGATGGTCTTGGAAGAGCTTGGCGAGCCGTGAAGTGGCTTCAACGCGGCAGCGCACGTGAGGTAGGAGTAGTTGGGCCAGGATATGGATCTCATCCTCATAGGCATGGACCGCTGCTGGGCTTGCCTGAGGAGCTGGTTCCATCAGCTCGGCGTATCGCTGGGCGATGCGTCTCTGCCAGTAATAGTGGTGTTCTCGACAGAAACTCTCGAAGGTGTCTCGGGATAGGGCTTGAGCTTGCTGAACAATAGGGAAGTTCATCAGGAAGTGAAGAATGGGCCGAGTTGACCGAGATCGAACCTGGCAGCCGGTCTGTGGTGCCCGACCCGGAGAACTATGTCCTAGTCCTCGATGCCGATGGCTCGGCCAGCCTGATGGCTGACTGCAATCAGGCGATGTGGACTTGTACGTTGGAGGGTAGCAGTCTTACCTTCGATACCGTGGGCCCGTCGACGTTGGCCTTTTGCGGTGACGACTCGCTCGACCAGCTATTCCTGAGCAAGTTGGGTGCCGGGGGCACTGTCAGCGTCGAAGACGAGCGGTTGGTCCTCGAGCTCAACAAGAACGCCGGCCTTATGGTGTTTGACAACGGGGGTCCGGACGAGCCACAGCCTGCAACCATGCCAGAGACTGGCGGCGCACTGCTGGTGGCCCCCTGGGCGGCCACAGCACTGGCGGGCTTGGCTGCACTGGGCACAGGCATGGTCCTACGACGGCGGAAGCGATAGGTGCAAGGCCCCTGAGGCCCCAGCGATGGTGGGCAGATGCTGCAGCCCTGTTGCTCGCGCTTGCAGCGGCTGCCCTCCTTGCCAAGGCCGGGCGTCTTCCCTAGGACATCCAGGCTCTGTCGCCTACCCTACCAGCCCCAGCCGCATGGCAAGGGCGGCTGCCTCGGTCCGCGTGCTTGTGTCCAGCTTGGACAGGATCTCGCTGACGTGATTTCGCACCGTATAGGGACTGAGGACCAGACGCTCGGCGATCTCGTTGTTGGTCAGTCCCCCCACCAGCAGGGCCAGGATCTCCAGTTGCCGCGCGGTCAGGTCGTAGCCCGGCTGCGGTGCCTGGGGACCTGCCGCGCGCACCAGGGCCTCGGCCGCTTCTGGCGCGAGAACGGTCTTGCCCGCAGCGGCGGCCCGGATGCCGTCGGCCAACTCGTCCATGGGCACGTCTTTGAGAAGGTAGCCAACAGCCCCTGCCTGCATCACCTGCTGCACCGACGCGTGGTCGGAGAAACTACTCAGAACCAGAACCTGGATGTCGGGGGAGTGCTCCTTGATTGCCCGCGTCGTGGCGACGCCATCCATGTCGGGCATCATCATGTCCATCAGGATCACGTCCGGCTGTAGCTCGTCGCACAAGCGCACGGCTTCGAGCCCACTGCGCGCCTCGCCGACGAGCTCGATGTCGTCGAAGGCGAGCAGCAGAAACTTGAGCCCACCGCGCAGGATAGCGTGATCATCCACCGTGATCACACGGATCGGATTCGACTCGGCCATAGCTACTGCCTCCGCTGTTCCTTATCGCTCATCCGCCAGTTCATTGTGGGGTTTCCACACAACTTCTATCTGGGTCCCTTGCCCGGGCCGGCTCTCTAAGTGGAACTCAGCACCGACGTCCTTTGCGCGGTCGCCCATATTCCGCAACCCGAACCCAGACTGTGGAACTATCAGAGGATCAAAGCCGCGCCCGTCGTCCTCGACGTGAAGCACGACCTGCTCTGGCTCCAGATCGAGCTCGATGGTCACCTGGCTGGCCTCCGCATGTTTGGTGACGTTGTTCAGGGCCTCCTGGGCGATCCGGTACAGGGCGACCCGCACCTCATCGGGCAAGGCGCGCTCTCCCTGCACGTTTACCTCCACCGCGGTCTGTGTCCGGCCCATCGCCGCATGGGCCAACTGGCGCAACAACTCGTTGGGGGCCTTCTCCAAGAGCATGGCCGGCCTTAGCTCGAACAGCAGGGTGCGCATCTCGCCCAGCGCCCCGCGGGCCCGGCGGTGCAAGTTATTCAACGCCTCCTGTGCCTGGTCAGGATGCTTTTCCCACACCCGGGGCAATGCCTCAGCCGTGAGCGTTAGAGAGTAGAGGGTCTGCGTCACCGAGTCGTGCAGGTCGCGGGCCAGCCGCTGGCGCTCGCGAGTCACAGCCAATTCCTGAGCCTGCTCATAAAGCCGGGCGTTGTCGATGGCCGCTGCTACGTCGCTGGCGATCGTTTCCGCCAGGCTGATTTCGTCGGGAGAGAAAGTACGACCGGCCTCGTCTGTCATCACGGCCAGGACGCCAAAGGCAGTGCCGCGCGCGCGCAGAGGCGCGACGAGCATGGCATGGACATTGTGCGTGCGAAAGAGATTCTCAAGCCCCGCAGGCCACTGCACGGCAAAGATGTTCGGGAATGAGATAGCCTGCCCCCGATACAGCGGATCACGTATATTGGGAGCGGTGGCCGTGGGTAGGAATTGGCCAACCATATCTTCAGGACCATGGTCTTGGCTGAACCAAGCCAGGATCTCGTTCTGGCCGGAACTCCATATGGTAATCGCCGAAAGCGTGGCAGCAAACTGAGAGGTCACGATCTCGACCACAGCGTCCAGTGCCTGGGGCAGATCGGTCAGTGTAGCCACCATCTGGGCGATGTGATTGAGTACGTCCAGCTCTTCGACTCGGCTTTTCAGCGCCTCCTCGGCGCGCCTGCGGTCGGTGATGTCCATCACGCCGGCCAGCGCCCCCTGGTAGTTGCCCTGATCGTCCACGATCGGCGAAGTCTCAAGTGTGGTATAAATCCGCGTACCATCGCGACGCAGGAACTCAAAGTCGTGGCGTTCGTTGAGCCCGACCCGGCGGCGCTCCAGGTTCTGCTCGGTGATCTCGATCCCCCGCTGATCCATGAACTCGAAGAGATGCTTGCCCAGCATCTCCTCTTCGGCATAGCCGAGCATCTCGGCCATACGCTGGTTGACAAGGGTAGTGCGCGCCTCAGAATCGATGGCCCACACTCCCTCTTGGAGGTTTTCGACAAGGAAGCGATACTTCTCTTCACTCTCCCGCAGCTCGGCGTTCTGCGCCTCCAGTTGCTTCTGCACTCTGCGCAGGGCCAGGTGCGTGGCGACGCGAGCCAGTACCTCTTCTGCCTGGAACGGTTTGGCGACAAAGTCCACTCCCCCGACCTCAAAGCCCTTGACCCGGTCCACCACCTCACCCAGGGCACTGACAAAGAGGATGGGAATATCACAGCTCTCGGGCCGGGCTTTGAGCCGGCGGCAGACCTCGTAGCCGTCCATCTCGAACATGAGCACGTCAAGCAGGATCAGATCGGGTGGGTCGGCCTCGACGATCATCAACGCTGTCGGCCCGTCGGGTGCACTGCGCACCTCGTAGCCGTGATCGGCCAGCATCATGGACAGCGCCTGCCGACTGGGCAGGTCGTCGTCCACAACGAGAATGTCCCCCTGAGTCTGTGGCTCGTCACACATCAGTTGTCCCTCGATCCTTCCGCAGCCGCCACAATGTCCAGGAACCGGGATTCGCGGACCAAGGCCCGCAATCCGCGAGCTAACTGGGGGTGCTCTCTGGCGATCCCTTCGATCAGGGCCAAGATCTGCCGGGACCTGCCCCGCCTGGCGGCCTGGCCCAGGTCATCCACCCAGGCGTGGGGCAGAGCGGTCAGGTCGGCCAGCACTGGCACGACAGAGGGGTGGTATTGCCCTTCATCTTCGGCGGATTCCGGCAGTCCCTGGTACAGATAGTCGATCCCCAGCTGTCTGGCCGTCACCTCCAGTACTTCGCCCTCCCGGAACGGCTTGCGCACAAAGTCGTCGCAGCCGGCGGCGAGCACGGCGGCACGATCCTCCTCAAAGGCACTGGCCGTGACGGCAATGATGGGGGTTTCCGTATCACCGCCCGCTCGTATCTGCCGGGTGGCCTCGCAGCCATCTATGCCCGGCATGCGAATATCCATCCAGATCAGGTGCGGCTGCCAGCTTGCGTGCAGGTCGATAGACTCCTTTCCTCCGGCAGCTTCCCGGACCGCAAAGCCCACCTGCTCCAGTATCTGGCGGAGCACGACGCGGTTCTCCAGGCTGTCGTCGACGACCAGGATGCGCGGCGGCGCGCCGTGAGCCCCCTGGGACGCCAGGCCGAGGATGGGCCGGGTGGGAGGGCGGTTGTCGAGCTCGGACGCATCGAGAAGCTCGACGGGCAGGGTAACGGTGAACAGTGTGCCAGGTCCGCCCTGCTCATCGGTCAAGCTCGTCGGAGGGAGCGGGGGCGGGCTGCTGACTGAAACCTCGCCGCCCATCAGTTCCACGTACTGGCGGCTGATCGTCAGGCCCAGGCCTGCGCCCTGCTGTACCCTCAGGCCGCTCTCACCCTGGACAAATGGCTCAAACAGTGCCTCTGTGTCCGCCGGGGCGATTCCGACGCCCGTGTCCTGGACCTCAAAGCGCAGCAAGTGACGAGCAAAGGGTAGTGACGAATCGGGTGGCATCACCTGGCTGCTGGCCCTCAACCTCACGCTCCCCATCTCGGTGAACTTCATCGCATTGCCCAGCAGATTGAGCAGTACCTGGCGCACTTTTCGCTCGTCGGTCCGCACATAGCGGGGCAGATTCTCTGCGAGTTCAAAGAGAAGGGTCAACCCCCGCTGCCAGGCCCGGACGCTCATCATCGCTTCTAGGCGGTTCAGAGTTCGGTACAGGTCGAAGCCGGTCAGGTTCAAGCTGGCGCCCCCGGCCTCGATGCGCGACATCTCTAGGACATCGTTGACCAGATCCAAAAGGTGTTCGCCG
>JASFLR010000204.1:0-6114 GCA_050117995.1 Anaerolineae bacterium | reverse complement strand
GAACTGATGGAGGTACAGGGATCGGGGTAATTCCCTGTGACAATGGCATAGAATTGGTTGTCCCTCTGCTCTACCGTGACGCTATCGACCATGGCATAAGTGACCTCTTCCCCTACCGGATTCTCAGCGTCTGGGTCCTGCGTTTCCGAGCTACCGCCACAGGATACCAAGAGCAAAAGAACGGTCACGGCGATAATCGTGCGCCATATACTGCCTGGCTTTCTATTCATGGTACTCTCCTGGGATAGAAATCTTGTGCGGCCAGACAACTGGCCTTCTTCGAGACATCTTCTGTCAGTGACTCACCGGACGAGTTGCAGGCTATAGAGAACAACAAAGACCACCACCCAATAGCGCAGCACCTTGCCCAGAAAGGCCCAGCCGAGAAAGGTGTGCCGCCTGATGCCAAAAGCCCCGGCCGCGACGAGGAGCGCCACACCCAGGCCCGGGATGCCCGAGAGGACGAGGGTGAACGCGCCCCACCTGCCAAAGGCGGCCTCGAGCCGCTGCCAGGGCTGGCCCTCCAGCCTGGGATAGTGCTCAAAAACGGCCTCCGTCCCGCGCTGCCCTACATAGTAGGGAATCAGGCTCGCGGCCGTTCCCCCGCCGCTGACCAGGAGGACGAGGATCCAGAGCCTGAGATCCACCAGCCCCCTGCCGAGAATGCTACTTGGCTCGTAGTTCTGTGATAGCCATAGTATGGCCCCGATCAGTGCAACGCCGACCGCGATTTCGAGGACCAAGTTCGCGTGCTGAACCTGGGCCTTGGTTTCATCGCGGCCAGGATCGGTTTTGGGTGTATCCTCTGTCATGCTATCCTATCCCTCTCGGGATGAGGCCCGGATCTGCCACAGTCTGGAAATGTGGATGCGGCAGCGCAGAAAGCCGGGCTGCCGGCAGGCACGAACCATATCCCACCGGCGTGCAGTGGGGACAGTATAGCAGTTTACAGCAGGGGCTACATCAACCGAAAGGGTGGAGAAAAGGTGGAGATTAGAGGAGATTCAGTTCTTTGGCTCGCTCCACGGCCTCGCGCCGCTTGCGGACGTCGAGCTTTCGGTAGATATTGAGGGTATGCGTCTTTACCGTGACCGGGGAAATCACCAGCTCGGCAGCGATCTCTTTGTTGGTCAGGTGCCGCGCGAGCAGGGCCAGCACCTCCAATTCGCGGGGGGTCAGCGGCTCGATCAGAGGCTGGGCTTCCGATGCTCCGCCTCGGGCTGCGTTGCTCCCTGTCTGGCCATCGGGGAAGGCGGCCAGGACCCGATCGAGGTAGTCAGGAGACACGTTCTGTTGACGTAGCTCGGAAAGCAAGGGGACCAAGCCGGGGCCCAGGTCGGCAAAGAGCCGCATAAACCCGGCGGGCTCTGCCAGGACGATGGCCTGCTGCAGAGCGTCGAGGGCAGCCGGCACGTCGCCTTCTCTGTCGTGGAGGAGGGCTTGCAGGGCCAGCGCCTCGATCAGGAAACGCCTGGTGTGCGAAGATTCGCAAAAAACCTTCACCTGGCCCAACAGGTCCGCCGCACGGCTCCGGCTGGCTGGCGTATCCTGGGCCAGCCAGACCTTGACCAACGTCAGATGCGGGGCAAAGAACCCGTGCATGGGCGACAGCGGAGGCACCGGTTCGAACCGGGCCGCAAGCTGGCCGGCCACGGCAGTCTGGCCCTGCATCAGGGCCAATTCCACCTGGAAGGCCAGGGCCAGGGCCAGCAGGGTGGTGTTCCCCATCTCCAGGACAAAGGCCGCGGCAGTCTCGATCACCTCGCGGGCTCGCTCCGGGTGGCCCACGGCCTGGTGCACCAGGGCCAGGCCGCAGGCGCTGTACAAATAGCAGTACCCGTAGGCCTGGTAGGGGTGCTGCACGACGGCGGCGAAACATTCCTCGGCCGCGGGAAGGTCGCCTTGATGATACTGCACCCGGCCCAGGTGATAGTGTCCCCAGGCCAGGAAAGGTGGCGAGTAGGGATCCTGGCTCAGCGCCAGAATGCGCTCGGCAGCCCGGGCCAGGCCCGGTAGGTCAGCCGTCATCCAGTGGATGTTGCAGGCCGTCGCCAGGAGGGTGGCCTTGAAGAGGTTGCTTTGGTCCCCCTCTTGTTCAAAGCCGGTGTACACAGTCTCGTAGGCCCCGCTCTCGTCGCCCGTCTGCAGTTGTGCAATCGCCAGGCACACGCGGGCCAGGAGGCGAACGCTCCACAACTGGTGTGGGGTCTTGGCCAGGGCTTGTCGCGCCTGAGCGAATGTGTCTTCCAGATCTAGTGCCCAGATGGACACGTAGCTGCGCAGGGTACTGAGCTCTCCCTGCAGGGCATCGAGGGTCTCCGGGGCCAGCGTGGCGCGGGCGAGGACGGCCTCGAGCCTGTCGATGGCCACGGGCAACTCTGCATTCCTGCCGCGGTTGTACAGGAGCCAGGCCTTTAGCACGAGCAACTCGGGGCTTGCGTCCACGGTATCGGGCGAGAACTCGTGCAGGTAATGGTCCAGGCGCACCCATTGCGCCCGGTTCAACAGGTCGTAGCGCCGCCCCTCCACCACCGCCACGGCCGCCGCCGTGTCGCCGGCAGCCAGAAAATGGCGCAGGGCTTCTTCCGCAAACCCGTTCCGCGCCAACCACTCGCCAGCGCGGGCGTGCAGCCCGGACAGGTCGGCGGCATTGATCTGCCGTCTCAGCTCATGCCGCAACAGATCCTGGAACAGGTGGTGGTACCGGTACCATGTGCCCTCCTGGTCAAGGGGCACCAGGAAGAGGTTGTCCCGGGCTGCCGACTCGATGATCTCCTGGCTCCTGTCCGCAGGAATCCCGGTCACGGCCTCACACAGCGGCGCGCAAAAGCGGTTCAGCAGTGAGGTGCGCAGCGCAAGGTCCTGAAGCTCGGGAGATTGCCGGGACAGCACCTCACCCAGCAGATACTCTACGATCAGGGCGCTGCTGGTCCCTTGGAATCGCTGGGCAAAGGCTTCCGCGTCGGGCAGCGCGCGCAGGGAGAGGGCCGCCAGCCGCAGGCCGGCGATCCAGCCCTCGGTCTTTTCCTCCAGAACGCGGATCGTCTGGGGATCCAGATGTCTGCCGCTCGTCCTGGCTACGACGGTCTCTGCCTCCTCCAGCGTGAAGCGTAGATCGATGGAGCGGACCTCGGTCATTTTTCCGCGCGCCCGCAATCGGGCCAGTGGCAACCGCGGATCGACGCGCGTGGCCAGCGCCACGTGCGCCCCGTGGGGCAGATTCTTGATCAGGCCGGCCACCATCTGCTGGATCACCGGCTCCGTAATGGTGTGATAGTCGTCCAGGGCGAGAATCAAGCCGTTCCTTGAACGGCTGTCGTTCTTCAAAGGGGCGGCGGAGCCACCGCTTGTCTGCCCCGGATCCGCCAGCAATTGTGCCAGTTCGTTGACGATCGTGGCCACAAAGACGTCTGCCGGTGGCAGGGTAATGGCACCCAGGAGGCCCAGGGTCTCGGCACAGGCGTCGGCGAAGACACTGCGGATCGCAGCGCACAGATAGGCCAGAAAGACGGCCGGGTCATTGTCGCCCTCGTCTAGCGAAAGCCAGGCGCTGGGCCGGGGATCCTCGTCCAGCCACTGGGCCAGCAGGGTCGTCTTGCCCGCCCCCGCCTGGGCCGAGATGAGTGTCAGCTTGCGACTCACATCGCCATGCAGCCGGTCCAACAGCCGGCGCCGGGGGATGAGATCTCCCGGCAACACGGGGTGCTGGAGTTTGCTGCGTATCAAGGTGACAGGCATATATGCTCGCTTCTCCCCCGCAGTGACCGCCTCTCGGTATCGCGTGCCATTATACCACAAACCCGCAATCTCTACACTATCTGAACGTGCCATGCCCGGCCTGTACGAATGTACAGTCGCATCTCTCAAGCAATGCCTGTCCCGCTCCCCCGATACTGGACATTCGTACAGGGACAATACTGTACCAACGCTCGATGCGCTACACCCACGGATAGGATACAATGAGGACAACCCCTGTCGTGCGGCGGCTGGGGCAGGTGCCAGGCACATGGCAGGTGCGGGATAACAGGAGCGAAGAATATGACTCACGAGGCTATTCACGTCATCATCGCCGTCTTTGACACCGAGGCCGGGGCAGAGGCGGCGCGTACAGCTCTCAAAGCGTCGAGGGACGAGGAGCTGATCAGGATCCGGGCCTCCATCGCCGTGCACAAGGACGAGGCGGGCCAGATCCACTACAAAGACTCGGGCCCGACGACGGGCAAGGGGGCTGTTGAAGGCGCGGTCCTGGGGGCTGCGGCCGGTATCCTGACGGGAGGGGCAACCATCGCCCTGGGCGCCGCGGGAGCCGTGGTCGGCGGCCTCGTCGGCAAGAAGAAGCAGGAGGAGAGCGTCGCCGACGGGCGGCTCAACCAGCTCGCCGCCTCCCTGGTGCCCGGCACCTCGGCCCTGGTCGTGGTGATGGACCCGGGCTGGGCCACGGTCGTGGACAAGGAGCTCCAGCAGGGCATGGGGGCCAGGCTGTTCACCGCCGATGTGCCGGCCGAGGCGGGTGCGAGTCAGGAGGCGGCCTATGCTGCGTTGCTGGACCGGCTGCAGCACCAGGACGATCTGGAGGCCGGGTGAGTGCGATAAACACCGGATGGATGGCCCTATGACAGATACAGGAGCTGCCGAACAAGGCCAGCCGGCACCAAACGGACCCAAGCCCGAAGATCTGGAGCTTGTGGCCCGCTTGCTGGTCGGTCTCGCCTATGTGGGCAGCGAGGAGCTGCTCACCCGTTTGCGGTCCATTGGTCGTGACCTCCAAGTGGACGTTGACGTCTATAGCCTCACCGCGCCCCACGACGAGAGCATGGCCGAGATGGTGAGTTACCTTGCCCTTGGCGCGCTCTTGCGCGGGCGGCGGCGGCTGGCCCGGAGGATGCGGCGGGGGCTCGAGCTGTCGAGACGGGCGGCGAGCTGGACCTTGGGCACGACCGATCGTCTGACGAACAACCGTCTGGCCCGGCCCCTGCGCGAGCCGGTGGAGCGTTGGCTGTGGGCAACGCTCACGGAAGGGCAGCAAGCCATCGTGGAGGGCCGCCGCGAGGCACAAACGTCGCAGGAACTGGCCGGCAGGACCGTCCAGGAGATCGTCGACGACGTCGTCGAGGCCATGGTCGAGAACCCGGAGCTGATGGTCTCGCTGCAGCGTCTGATGCGCCAGCAGAGCGCCGGTCTGACCGATACCGTGGTGGACAGCACGCGGCAGATGACGGCCTCGGCCGACGATCTGACTGAGGGGGTCGTGCGACGTCTGCTGCGCCGCGGGCCCCGCCCGGCGCGGTATCTGAACTCGGCTGCTCCAGACGGCGAGGCCCTGCCGAGGGGTGATGACGATGGCACAGAAGACAGCCTTTGATCGCGGCCCCGAAATCCGGCCTGCCGGATTCGTCACCCGCCTGGTCGCCTTCTTTGTCGACCAGGTTATCTTGGCCATGGTTGTTGCTATCCTCACCGCCATCGTCGGCATCGTCTTCCAATCCTTTCGCCTGGGCCAATTGCTGGGCACCGGAGATCTGACGCTGCAACTGGCCCTCATCCCCCTGGGGAGTGCGAGTCTCGTCCTCAGCTTTGTCTATTACGTCGGGTTCTGGCTGCTGGCCGGTCAGACCCCGGGCAAGGCTTTCCTAGGCGTGGCCGTCGTCCGCGACGACGGGGGCCGGCTGCGCGCCGGGGCCGCCATCGTGCGCTGGTTGGGCTATTGGCTTTCGGGAATCCTCTTCCTGGGGTACCTCTGGATCCTCGTTGACAATCGCCGGCAGGCATGGCACGACAAACTGGCCCATACCCTGGTGGTCTATCGCGGGCGCGACGAGAGAGCGCTGTCGCTGTCGGACCAGGTTCGAGAGTACCTGCGCGATCGGCAGCGTAGAACGCGTGCGGGCGACACAAACAGGCTGCCGAGCCCCGAGGAGTAGCCGAATGAAGGGTGGTTTCGACGGGACTCGCGAGCCGCTGTCCGGGATGGATACGGCCATGCTCCGGTTGGAGATGCCCACCAACCTCATGGTCATCAACGGGGTTATGATCCTGGGGGCACCCGTCGCGTTCGACGATCTGCGGGCCGTGATCCGGAACCGCCTGCTGGCAATCCCGCGTTTCCGCCAGCGG
>JASFLR010000203.1:0-6119 GCA_050117995.1 Anaerolineae bacterium | reverse complement strand
TTACCGCTTCCAGCAGACCAGCGCCGATGCTGGTCATGCCCCCGGCAGAGAGGTCATTGTTAATATAGTCCTTGGCCGAGGTGCGCTCAGACGCACCCAAGATCTCTTGCATGGGCCAGGGGGCAGGATCGACGATGCCACGGTAGGGCACCACCGCCAGCCCATCGTGGTTGCGGGTGACGTCCACGTAAAAGCTGGCGGCGTCCTTGGCCGCCACCAGGCGGTCGTCGACGCCCATCGAGCCGGAGCGGTCGATCACCAATACCTGGTCCGTGCGATCCTCGGTGTACACCACGCTGTTCGGGCTGGTGTCCGAGGCCACAGGAGTAGTCTCCAGCGTCACCGCCAGATCATAGGTGCCATCCGACAGGTCTGGCGCCTCCACCAGCAGCCAGTACTGCTCCTGGATAAAGCCGCCGCCGATCACCGGAGCGCTTTCGCCGTCGACCGTCACCGTGAAATCCGAGTTGCCGAGACCAGAGACCACCGGCCCGCCGCCGCCATCGCTCACCAGAACCTGGACCAGGAACTTGTCTCCGGGCTGCGTGCGGGCCACGGCGCCGCTGGTGGGCATTTTGATCTCCAGCACGGGGTCTGCGCAGCCGAGCGTTATGTCCACCTGACTGGAACTGCCCAGGCTGCCCGCAATGGCCACCACCTTGGTGACACCGTTGTTCAGCAAGGCCTGTTTCCAGTCCCCGCCGCTGCGCTCCATGTGCGTATTGAAGACGCTGCCGTTCTGCGTGACCATGTGGTAGAACGCCGGGCCAGAATCGTGCCCGAACGAGACCGAGATCACGGGGCAGTCAGCGCCTATGTCCGCTTCAAAGTAGCGGATGCCGTAGCGGTCCGTCCACTTGTTGGTCCATACAGCCGAGGTTCCCAAATCGATCGTCCCACCCGGCTCGGGAGCCACCGGACCGTACGGCCCCGGGTTGCCCGGCTCATCCTCGTCAACATAGTTGTACGAAGCGCCAGGCACGCCGGTGAGGTCCTTGGTCCAATTGGCGACGGCGAACTGTTTGAAGGCGTCGTCAAAGGTGACCCCGGGACTCAGGACGTTCAGGGCACGGTTGACGGCCCCCACGCCGCTGTATCCTGCGCTGTTCTGCTGAAGGACTTGGTAGACAAAGTCGATGCCCAGCCAGGGCTCGCCAATGGTCGTGCCGTACTGCTCCATGGCGTATTTCCACCACAGGCACGACCTGTAGCGCATGGCATAGCTGGTGATGTCATTCTGGGCCGCGACCATGTAGTTGTTGACCTCGCTGTTGAAGGAGGAGTAGCTGAGCGCGGCGGGCCAGTTGTCGATCTCGAGGAACCAGTTGTCCTCGGTTGCCCGGGCCGTGCCCTCCTTGAGGAACTTGGTTTGGACCGGCGCCGTGCCCCCGTCGTCGTGGGAATACTGGACCCGGTGGGTGAGCTCGTGACCCAACACCTTCTGGGCAAGCTCGTCGTTGACAAAGCAGCCGGCGTAGGTGCTGATGGCATTGCTGGACCAGCTTGTACCGCCGTTGCAGTCGCCGGGAATGTCCGAGAGGTGAACCTCCAGCTTGCCGCTGTGCTTGGGCGCGTCAAAGCCAAGGGAGACAAAGCGGTCCCAATACATCTGGACGATATCCGCCGCCCATCCGGCCTGGGTCTCTGAGATGCTGTCGGTGGTATAGTAGATACAAAAGTCGGCCCGCTCGACACAGTAGTTCAGGTCAGCGGGCGCGGTGGGACACGTTGTGTCCTCACAGTCAACCAACGCCGTCACGTCGCTGGGTGCAATCTGTTGTTCAGCCACCAACGTGCCGGACTTCGCCTGGTCCGGCGCTGTGGCGACAATCCCCTCCGCTGCGGCGGGCACATCTCCCTCCGCTGCACTCGCCGTCCCGCTGCCCGCAGAGGGCAGGACGACGCCCACCAGCACTAGCATCACGACGAGCAAGCCTAGAGCGTGCTGACCTTTCTCTGAGAAAGCCATGATGACACTCCTTTCATTGAACTATGGGCTTGTTGCGCGCGGCTGGCAGTGGAGTTGGGCTGCCGGCGATGGCATAGGTCGTGCAAGAGGCTCAAAGGTTGGGGGTCAACGGTACAGGTGCCCGCATGGGCAGTGGCATGAGGTGGAACTTGTGTCCAGCCACATTCAGTATAGCGCCTTGGGCGCTGATTGTCAAGCAAGTCTCGACGTGCCCGATCAGTCCGCCGGATTACAGTATTGGATCAGCCCGCGCTGCCCATTGATCAGCCAGTCGGGATCCTCAGCGGCGAGCGCCTCGGCCTGGCCCGGCGCCAACCCAACCTGGATCTCACCTTTCATGGTGCGCAGGACCAAAAAAGGTGCAGGGAAATAGGCAGCTGCCTGTTCGAGGGGCGTGGTATGGTGCCAGTGACGGTCGCCCAGCAGGCGCCGGTAGTTTACGTCGCCCTTTAGCACGACGAGATCCGAGCGGGCCAGCGCCTCGTGCAAGCCAGGTGGAAAGTCGCGGAACATGCGATGGGACGTCCAAAAGGGACCGGCTTCCAGTGCCAGGTGGCCTGTGGCCAGGCGGTCACGTAGACGCTCGCCCAGGGCACGCACAGCTTTCTCGGGATAGGTTAGAAGTTGCGAGATGGTGGCCTGCAAGTCCGACGGCGTGGCATCGGAGACGTAGAAAGGATGGGCCTTCAGATGGCACACCGCCCGCATCACCCAACCCTGCCCCAGGATAAAGTCTATCAAGGCCAGGTCGTATAGAAGGTCAAGCCCTACGTTGTCGTTGACGAAATCGACGCGCCGCAGCCCACCGGTCACGATGCGGCGCAACTGCTCGGTGTGGTCGACGAGGAGATTGTGGCGCTCGTCGCGGGCCGCCAGCCCCCCGCTCACCTCCAGGCGCACCGTCTGGTTGCTCAGGTCAGCGCGGTTGCCCCACAGGGCGGAATGGAGCAGCGCTTCAAAGGCGACGGCGGGCTCAGCCGAGGCTAGCGCATCCCATTCGGCGGCAAGCCGGTCGATGGCAAGCTCGATCTGCGCCTGCTTGGGGGCTCCAAACGGATCGCGCCCCTGGCTGGGTCCGGGCTGGAAGTAGCCAACCGCCTCCAACAGGCGCCGGTAGAAGAATGTCTCGGCAAGATACCAGGGCAGCTCCAGCCAAGTCCGGCCCATGTGGGCAGCCAGCGCGCGGTTCCAGTCCACAACGTCGGGCGCATCCTCTGTCAGCGGGCGGACAGGCTGTGAGGCAATCTCCAGCTTCAGGCGCGCCAGCTCCCCGACGACATCGGCGGTGTAATCGTTGTCCGCGATGACCTGCCCGATGATCTGCGGCACGCGCTCCACGATCGTCTGCCGGGCAAAGGAACCTGGCTCGGATGTCATGAGGGGTGGCGGCAGGTCAAAGCCCGCTCCACTTCTCTGTAGCATGGTTCGCCACCAGTGTTCTGAACACGAACTAGCGTTGGGTTGCGCACACCAACAGCACGCTAGCGCTCGCGCAGACTCTCGTACTCCTGAGCTAATTCACGGTGCGCCGCTACATTCTCCAGGAACGAGCGGCGCAGCTCTAGGTCCGTGAGCTTGCCCGCGATCTCCTGCAAGAGCTGGTACCCCTCTTTCAGGATCTCTGCTGCCCTGGCGTCCGCTGCCGCCTGCAGGACGCGATAGCAGGTCAGGTAGACCAGCAGGGGCTGTTCGGTCCCCTCCAGGGTGCCATTCTCCAGGTAGTGAAGGACATCCCCCACGTAGCCCATGGCCCGGGCCAGGTCGCCCCCCGCCAAGAAGAGACGGGCCAGCCCTGCTCGGGCCTCGGTCGCCTCTGCCTCCTGGTGCATCTCCCGGCGCAGGTCCAGGGCTTGTTCGTAGGCCCTGCGGGCCTGGTCCTGGTTGCCCAAAGTCCCGAGGACGTGACCCAGATGGGTTAGGGCATAGGCCTCCACGTAGCGCTCGCCGATCTCGCGCGCCAGGGCCAAGCCCTCTTTTACGTAGGGCAGCGCTTCCTCGCTTTCGCCCAGCGCATGCGTCATGCATCCCACTCCCAGAAGAGCGCGAATTTCCAAGCTGCGAGCACCGATTTCACGGGTAAGCGGCAAGACGGACCGGTCGCCTTCTCGGGCTGTGGCATACTGGCCGCAAACCTCGAATAGTTCTGTGAGGGCCAGGCGCATAGTGGCTTCGAGGAGTCGGGCGCCCAGCTCGCGACTGAGCCGAAGCGCCTCATGCCAGTGCTCGTGCGCGCGCTCGTACTCGAAGCGATTCGAACTGAACGCGGCGAGATTGTGCCGGACACTTATCTCGTCGCGTCGGTCGCCCACCTCCTGGAAGATCGGCACCGCGGCTCCGAGACAGGCTTCGGCCTGGTCGCGTTCCCCCAAGAAAGAATAATGCCAACTGAGTTGCCGCAAGGTCTCCGCCTCAAGCCAGCGGGCACCGGCTGCACGGGCCAGGGCCAAGCTTCGCTCGCGGTGGCGGATGGCTGCCTCGTGCTGGCCCAGGTACCCAAGCGCCATCGCCCACAGACGATGGGCCCGCGCTTCGAGTTCTGGATTGCCCAACGATTGACCCAGGCCAGCCGCAACCTGGGCCAAGGCCATGCACTGTGCACCGTCAGCGCAAAAGTAGGCGCAGCTTGCCTGTCGCAGAGCGACCTCTGCCTGTTTCTGCGGATCGGCCACTGCCGTGGCAATCTCCTCGAGTGCCGCCAGGTCTCGCCGCTGGGCATCCCTGTCGCTCAGCCGGTCGTAGACTTGCTCTCGGGCCAGCAGGAGGGCGAATCGCCCTTCCAAGTCATCCGCTGGCGTCAGCGCCAGGGCACGGCTCAGGTGCAGGAGCGCTTCGTCGTTGGCATACTGCGCTGCCGCCCGCTCGCCCGCCAGGTGGGCATAGTGCCGCTCCTTCTCCGGGTCCCCGGCAAAGTGATGGGCAAGCCGGGCGGCAATCTCCTCAAGCCGCCCCTCCTGCAGAGCCTCCAGTGCGCGGCCAACGCGACGGTGGAGCAAACTCCTTTCACCAGGGCCCAGGGTGCCATAGAGATAGTCCCGAAAGAGGACGTGGGAGAAACGATAGGTCGACAGATGGTGCTGGCCGGCCTGCGTCTCGCCGCTGGCCTGGACCAGGCGGTGCTTCCGGCCTAACTCGTATGACAATAACCGCAGCACGGCTCGCTCGTCCAAGTGTTGCACCCGGGCCAAGACCTGGGCAGCAAATTGCTCACCCTCCACACTAGCCGAGGCAAGGAGGTCGCGTAGTTCCAGGCTCAGGCGGCCGATGCGCGCCTCGATGACACCCTCTACTCGCTCGGGTAGCAAGTCCCAACGGAGATCAGGTCCCTCGATCCAGCGCCCCTCGCTGTCCTGTACGAGGTCACCGCGGGCCTGCATGGCGCGAAGCAGCTCGATGACAAACAGCGGGTGCCCGCCCGTCCGTCGGAACATGCCGTCTCGAAACCGCTTCTGCAATCGATTCGGCTCGCTATCGACCAAGGCGTCAACAAAGGCCCGAGCCTCTTTCTCTCCGATGGCTGCCAG
This sequence comes from Anaerolineae bacterium, assembly GCA_050117995.1. Classification (GTDB taxonomy): domain Bacteria; phylum Chloroflexota; class Anaerolineae; order JAAYZQ01; family JAAYZQ01; genus JBFFCR01. The sequence goes on along the minus strand of JASFLR010000203.1, from coordinate 629 downwards.
GTCCACCCAGACGTCGCCGTAGCGCCGCTTGAATTCGGCCAGGGTTGCCTGCAAGGGATGGCGCCCGGTCGCTGCGGACGGCAGGTCGACGCCGGTCACCTCTTCGGGCCGGTAGGCGCAAGCGACCAGGATCCGGCTCCCAGCCAGCCGGCTGCCCAGGTGGAACAGCAGGCCGACGGAGGTCATGTCGGCCCAGTGAAGATCGTCCACGATCAGCAGCAGGGGATGGTCCTTGGCCAGACGGCGCAAGGTGTTGGTGAACTGCTCAAAGAGAAAACTCTGTTCCATCCCCTCTAAGCGACTGCGCTGGCGCTGGACCAGGTCCGCCAAGCGCTGCAGCCAGGCTCCATCCTGCGGTCCCGCCGCCGCGGTCGCCCGGGCCAGCAGCTCGGGCCCCCTCACCAGTGTGCTTATGACATCGGGTCCATGCTCCAGGAGCGCCCGTGTCGTCCCATGCAACGCGCCCCACAACCGCTGAGCGTGCTCGCGGCTGATGCTCCCGGCGTACCAACGGGCCTCCAGATCGCCGGTGAGCATGGCCATGATCTCGCGAAAGGGTAGATAGGCATCGCCAACCCCGGTCAGCGCGCTGCATGAACCGTTCGCCACCAGCAAGTCTGGCTGGTTCT
>JASFLR010000202.1:0-6136 GCA_050117995.1 Anaerolineae bacterium | reverse complement strand
TCGTCTTCCGGACGGGACTGGTGTACAGCGCCAGAAACGAGGACGGGACGCTGAAGGACTATATGCCACCCAGCGGCCAGCTCAACATGCTGTTTCTGCTGGTCGCCATCGTCGGATTTCAGGTACTGGCCAATTACCTGGGCATCGCCAGGGAAGGGTATCAGATAAGCTTTCTCTCCCTGCTGCTGTTGAACATGGCCCACTATTTGGTGCTGTTCCTCTTTGACACGCTGGTGATCGACGGCCTTGTGCTGGCGGTGTGGCGGCCCGGTTTCCTGCAGCTACCGGAGGCGATGGGGGGCGAGTCCATGAGAAGGCACATGCTGCGGTCGATCCCGGTGGGGCTGGTGGCCGGAATTGCCCTTTCCGCCTTTAGCACGGCCATATCGAGCTCGCTGGTCGTGGGCGGCTGAGCCTGAGCGAGATCCGCGACTCAACCTCTTGCTCTGATCCTTCTCTTTGAGCTTCGGAAAGGCTCTGGGCGCTAAACAGCCCATCCAGCAGGTTTCCACCACCTCACGGCCAGGGCTGCTCCAAAGTCGCTTCATACGCACTGGACCGCCAAGCTCGGAGCTGCGCCTCGGGGCGACGGGCAGCGCCGGGAGCGCACAACGTCCCCGAGACGGGACTGAGCGCCGGTGGAGACTTGACGCTGGACCTTGCTGCAGCTGTAACCTCACGGCGTGGCGGACTTGACTTCTCCGCGGAGCGTGATATACTTCAACTACGATTGAACTATTGAGGAGGGTTCCTTGGCGATCCGTGGCATTGAGCAAACGCCTACTGACCTGCAATCACTCGCCAGCCAACTCAAAGTGCTGGCCGAACCCAAGCGCCTGCGCATCCTGCACATGCTCATGGAGGGCGTACAGTGCAATTGTGTGTTGGGTGACGCGCTGGACATGGCGCCCAACCTCATCTCTCACCACTTGCGCGTCCTGCGCGAGGCAGGCTTGGTCGACGTGGAACGGGATTCGGAGGATGCCAGGTGGGTATACTACTCTCTGAATCAGGAGGCTTTGGATGACCTCAATCGCAGCTTTGGGCTGTTCTTCGATCCGTCGCGGATCAGGCCTCGGCGGCGGATGTGTGGTCCTCAAGCGACAGCCGTAGGGGTGGAGCCTATTCTGGTACGCGGGCGCTAGTTTTTTTGCCCCGTTACTTCAATGAATATCGAACTATCTTGTGCATCTAGAGGTGGATTTCTATGTCAGCGCGTATGAACGTCGATGTGAACCGGAGCGGTGGCGTGGTTAGGCGGCTCTCCCTGCTCGACCGGTATTTGACTCTTTGGATCTTTCTGGCCATGGCCGTCGGTGTGGGACTGGGACACTTTGTGCCGAGCATCGAGGGCGTTATCAACCAGTTCCAGGTGAATACAACCAACGTGCCCATTGCCATCGGCCTGATCTTGATGATGTACCCGCCCTTTGCCAAGGTACGCTACGAGGAGTTGGGCAAGGCCTTCCGCAATACCAAGGTCTTGGCGCTTTCTCTGGTTCAGAACTGGGTTATTGGCCCCGTGTTGATGTTTGTCCTGGCCGTTGTTTTCCTTCGCAACTACCCGGACTACATGATCGGGCTGATCATGATTGGCCTGGCCCGCTGCATTGCCATGGTCATCGTCTGGAATGATCTGGCCAGGGGCGACAGGGAGTACGCTGCCGGGTTGGTGGCTTTCAATAGTGTCTTCCAGGTATTATTCTACAGCGTCTACGCCTGGTTCTTTATCACCCTTCTGCCACCCCTGTTGGGCCTACAGGGCAGCGTAGTCGAGGTCAGCATTGGTGAGATCGCCCAAAGCGTGTTCATCTATCTGGGCATCCCCATGATCGCAGGCTTGGCCACCCGCTTCGTCCTTTTGCGGGCCAGGGGCCGGGAATGGTACGACACCAAGTTCATTCCCCGCCTCAGCCCGCTGACCCTCGTCGCCTTGTTGTTCACGATCGTCGTCATGTTCAGTCTGAAGGGTGAGTTGATCGTCCAGATCCCGCTGGACGTGGTACGCATCGCCATTCCGCTTCTGATCTACTTCGTGCTGATGTTCCTCGTCAGCTTTTGGATGGGCCGGCGGGTGGGCGCTGATTATTCCAAGACGACGACCATCGCCTTTACCGCGGCCAGCAACAACTTTGAGCTGGCTATTGCGGTGGCCGTGGCTGTCTTTGGTATCAATTCGGGCCAGGCTTTCGCAGCGGTGATCGGCCCGCTGGTCGAAGTGCCAGTGATGATCGGTCTGGTGAGTGTGGCCCTTTTCTTCCAGAGACGGTACTTCGGTGGCAAGGTGAGTTCAGCTCCTGCTGAGGTAGTGGAAGCAGGGGCTGAGGCTTGTCCGCCCACGCAGAATCTGATGAGAGAGGGACCAGACTGAAAGCGAGCTGTAGATTGGTGTCCCAAGGGGAATTCGAGAAGGCACGTATGCGAAAGACGAAGGTTCTCTTTCTGTGTACAGGCAATTCAGCCCGCAGCCAAATTCCTGAGTATTCGGGGAAGGAGTCAATTAGGAAATGAACAAAGAAGAGTTGCTGGAAAAAGGCTTGTGGTTCCATGGGCACAAGTGCCCGGCGATGCCGATGGGTCTGCGCGTCAGCCTGGCGGCCATGGAAGCACTGGGTGTGGAGCAGCGCGCTGGCGCAGGCGAGCTGGTGGCCCTGATCGAGATCGATGAGGCGCATTGCGCTACCTGCTTTGCCGACGGCGTCCAGGTGGCGACCGGCTGCACCTTTGGCAAGGGCAATATCAAAAAGCTGCACTATGGCAAGTGGGGCCTGACCCTGATCGACCGCAAGCAGGGGAAGGCGGTGCGCGTTGTACCCCTGGCAGAGGCGATGGAGGCCAACAAGCGCACCGAGTTTATGGCCCTGCGCAAGTCCGGCGTGCCGCCGACCCAGGTCCCAGCCGAGATTGCCGAGCCGCTGGTGGAGCGGGTCATGGAAGCCCCAGCTGATCAGCTGTTCAAGGTAGGCGAGGTTTTCGACTATACGTACAAAGTTGCACCTCACACGTTCGAGTCGGTGGTCTGTGAGGAGTGCGGCGAGATGGTGGTCGAGCGCAACGCCCGGGTGCAGGGAGGACGAGTGCTGTGCATCCCCTGTGCCGGCCTGGCGTAGGCTTTCACACCACGTAGGGAGGGACACCGAAATGGAAAGCAAAGCATTCGACGAGTGGCTCGCCGAGTTGGACCTGAGTTTCTGGGGTACGGCACAGCATAAAGTCATGCCGGCTCAGTTCTTTGAACGTCAGGCGAAGGAGGGCGCAGTCCTGCTGGACCTGCGCTCGACGGAGGAGGCGGGCTATCTGGCCCTGCCATTTGCCCTGCACATCCCCATCCACGAACTGCCAGACCGCTGGCCAGAGGTGCCCACCGACCGGCTGGTCGTGACCTTCTGCTCATCGGCGACGCGGGCCGTGGTGGCCTGGGCCTACCTTCAACTGAAGGGGTTGGACAATGTCCGCATCCTGGACGCTCGCTACCCCGACCTGACCGCCGAGCTCAAGCCCGGCAAGGTCTATAAATGGACGAAGAAGTAGAAAGCACGCCCAGACCTCCGAAGCATTGAAAGCTTTGGAGATCTGGGCCAGGCAAAGAGGCCATCAAGATGAACACCTTTTATCTGATCCCGCCCCTATTTTTCGCCATCGCCTTTGTCTTTTCCATGCTGGGCATGGGCGGCTCGCAACTCTATATCCCAATCCTGTACTGGATGGGCCTGGATTTCAAGACCGAGGCCGTGCCGCTGGGCATGTTGCTCAACGTGGTCAACAGCAGCTCGGCAGCCTTGACCTACGCCCGCAAGAAGCTGATCGTCTGGCCAGTGGCTATCCCCTTTGCCGTGGCCATGATCGCCTTTGCCCCACTGGGGGTGTGGCTCAACGTGCAGCTGCCGGTCAAACCACTGCTGATCTTTTTCGCCCTGTTCACCGCCTCGGCAGCGGTGCTGATGCTCTCCGGCTGGAAGCCCAAACGCGGCGAGATGTCGCCCAAGGGGCGCTTTGTGCTGGGCCTGACCGCCGGCAGCGGCCTGGGGACGGTGGCCGGGCTGATCGGGCGCGGCGGTGGCTCTTTCGTCGTGCCGCTGCTGTACATCGCCGGGCTAGAGGCGCGCAATGCGGCAGCCACCTCGGCATTGGTCGTCACCTGCTCCGGCGCGTCGAGCTTTGTCTCCCACCTGGCCACGGCAGCCCAGCCCCAATGGGGGGTGTGGATCGCCAGCGTGGCGGCAGTGCTGCTGGGTAGCCAGCTTGGATCGAGGCTGATGGCGGGCCGCATGAAGTCGCGGGCGGTGAAGCAGGTCTTTGGATGGGTGCTGCTGGGTGTGGCTGCGCTGATCATCGTCAAGGACGTGATTCTGACCTGACGCCTGCCTGTAGTGAAAGTTTGACCGTGCAAGACGGGCCTGTCAGGTTGCGGACAACCTGGCAGACTCGTCATTTCCTGCCATTCCGCTCTGGAGATGCGCCGGGCGACGACCTGCGCAACCAGGCCGGCAGCGACGTGATTGGCGAATCGGATAGCAGTTGCATAGCTGAAGCTGCCGGTAAACTGTGACAAGTGTGACACCGTGACACGATTTTGTGTGTGCTATACGGGGCGTTTTTGGATTCAAAGGTGGGAAACTCCTCCTGTGGGGGTGTGTCGACACCGCTTGCCCAGAGGGCAGGCTGCCCCCCTCTGCTGCTGCCCTTGCCTATCCCACGGATAGGTTGCCCCAAACCCTATGAAATCGAGTGGCTGCACCGATCATAGGCCTACTCAGATGGTCCGGCACTTGCCATCACATCGGAAGAGCATGGTTGCATGTCGCAATGCGGTGGAAGACAGCACCCTATGGCGTCTCTACGAACGGGGAGGATGTTGCGACTGGTCCGTGTTGGTGGGCGCAGGGGCGGCGAGGGTCCAGCGCTTGCGGGGGTCGTTGGGAGCGGTGCCAAGATCGACGATGAAGCTGCCGAGGAGCTCGCGGGCAGTGAGGCCAGTGACGGCAGCCAGAACCCGTGCATTTGATGTGGCACTCGGCATCTGTGGCGAAACGCTGATGTTCCCTAACGGTACCCCTCTTGCCGGGCAGCCAGATCCATCCCAATGGTCAAGATTCGCTCCACAGGGAATAGGACCTCGCGGCTGACCTCGCGTAGGTCCAGGGCTTTCAAGTAGCGTTGGCAAGCCTTGCAGACATAGAGCCGGTACCGTTTGTCTTCACCGAGATAGTAGGATAGCTTTGTGTGATCGTGAGTGCCGCAGAACGGACAGCCCATCCGTCTGTAGGGCCAGTCACTGCCGCACCGCGAGCAAAGGAGGTGGCGAGAACCTGAGTCCTTTGCCAGGAATGCCAGGTCCGGAGCGCCCCCGCAGGAGGGGCAGTAACTCCGCTTCCAGTACTCCAACTCGACATGGGGCAGCACCCGTTCCGCTCCCCACTCTAGGTAGGGCTTCAGGGCCTGGTCCACCGACATCTGGGCCAAGCTGGGTTCGGAGTCCTCTTCGCCTGCACCCATGCTGGCCGGCTCGGCCTTGGCTTGCTCGTGGATGGCTTGGCCGTCGATGAACCGTTGGCGAGCCAGAGCTAGGCACTCGGCAGCGCTATCGGGCACTGTCTGTCCTTTGAGGTCAGGATCCGATCTTGCTAGGAGCTTGGCCACATCCGAGACCAGTTCAGCGAACCGCTCTGCCTGCAATGGTACATCGGTGAACGATAGTAGCGGCAGACCATCAAGCAATCTCGCCCTGAGAACTGCCTCATCCACCATACTCATTCTGGCTGAGATGCCGGCCTTGGCCAAAGCCAGTATCTCAAGCAACGTCTGGTGGTAGTCGTAGTAGCTTCCTAGATCGGGGTCTTGCTGGCTGGCTGCCTTTAGTGCAGCCAGCACTGCTTGATCTTGTTCATCGATATGCACGAGTTCCCACCTGCTCCCCTCACACCTGCAGTAGCTGATCCATGCTGCCAGAGGTAATCGTGCATACCATTATAGGCTAACCTGCCCGGTTTGGCAACACGCGTGGTGAATGTCACTTTGCAGTGCAAAGCCAAGTCGGTACGGTCCGACCGAGCAAGGACGCGTGCATTGAGCCCCTCGGTGCTGCTGTCAAGATCGCCCTGATGCGCCTGCTTCACCCATCACGGCCTATGCCTTG
>JASFLR010000201.1:0-6158 GCA_050117995.1 Anaerolineae bacterium | reverse complement strand
AATCCATGATAGCACAGGACCGCAAAAGAGGATATCCCCCCAGGGGAGGATGTCGGGAGGTAGATTTACTGGGCCTATGGCTTACGGCATAGTCGCAAGTTCAGACCCAGCCGCTGGTGCTCAACTCCAAGGGATGTCTCTGGGAGAACAGGGAGGCTCGCGCTCCTACCACAACCGATAGTATATCACGGCCAATGCCACACAAGATATAGTGTAGCACATTTGAGCTGGTGACGCATACGATCCCAAAAGGAAATGGGCCATATCCTCAGAAGCTCTATTAGATGTCATCGTCCTCGGCAAGGCCCATTTTGACGGCGAACAAACGAAGCTCTGATTTGCTGGCCAGGTTCAACTTGTTATATATATTTCTCAGGTGTGTTTTAATTGTTTTCTCACTAAGATACAGTTCATCAGCGATTTCTGCGTTTTTCAGGCCTCTACTTGCAAGAAAAAAGACTTCTCGCTCGCGTGGAGTCAGCACCTCCAGAGCCTCCTCTTGACGTCCAGTCTCTTCCTTAAGGCGGCTCAATTGGCGCACAACTTTGGCGGCAACGCTTGGGGCAAGCAGCACTTCCCCACCGTGGACAGATCGGATATTGTCGGCGAGCCTCTCACCGCCAACAGTTTTCAGCACATAGCCCGAAGCGCCAGCGATCAGAGCAGCACTTACCTCCTGATCATCATCATAGGCCGAAAGGATTAGGACCCTGGACGTAGGCGCGACCTTGAGCAACTTCCGGCAGAACTCGGCACCATTGCCGTCAGGCAGATGCAGATCCAGCAGGATCACATCCGGAGGCTCGTCGGCGACTACAGAGAGGGCCTCTTTGCCGGAACTGGCCTCTCCGATGACCGTAAAGTCATCCTCCATATCCAGCAGCGCCCTCAAACCTTCGCGGAAGATGGCATGATCGTCGACAATCAACAGCTTCAGTTCATACATGCCTGGCTCCTCCTCGCTCATCCTCCGTCCTCCCCGTCCTGTACGTCCTCTGGAATCCCACCCTCGTACAACGGGAAATGGAGAGAAAACACGCTGCCCTTACCAGCCTCGCTCTGGAGTGTCACCCTGCCCTTGTGCTCCGCCATCAGCTCCCGGACAATTGCAAGACCCAAGCCGGTCCCGGTAGACTCGGGCCGGTTGCTACTACCCCGATAAAAACGCTCGAATACCAACTCCTGTTCAGCCTTGGGAATGCCAGGGCCGGTATCCCCAACTGCAATCTCCAGGAAGCGCTGTCCCTCATCCTCGAATACGCGGGAGGCCACCCACACCCGGCCATCCTGCGGCGTGTATTTGAGCGCGTTGTCCACCAAGTTAGTGAGTATTTGGATAAGGTGGTCTCTGTCAGCCCAGAGCAGCGGCAGTTCGGACTTCACGTGATTGCGCAGATCGAGCCCGCGTCTCTGCGCAGTCTCTTCGTACACCTGCAAGACCTGGGCCACAATCTCGTCCGCAGCCAGAAGCTCAGGGCTGACGTGCAGTGCATGACGATCCATCCGGGTCAGGTCCAGGATATTCTCAACCATAGTCTCCAGGCGATGAGTCTCCAGCTCAATAGTCTGAAGATAATGATCCTGCTTCTCCGGGCGACCCTTGCGCGCCAGGGTCGCGTATAGTTTGATCACCGCCAGCGGGGTGCGCAGTTCGTGCGATACATTGGAGACAAAGCGCGACTTGAGCTGGTCGAGTTCCTGCAGTTGGGCGTGCTTCTCCCGTAGCTGAGCGAGGTGCCTCACTCGCTCCTGCTCCAAGACCTTCAACGCTGTCACGTCCTCCAGAATCGCCACGAGCATGCCACCAGCCGCCTGTGAAGCCCGCGACTGAGAGAGCGAAATTCGTACATGGCGATTGTCCCCCGAGACTCTACGCAAGCGCGCATCCACCTGGCGGCACTGCCCCGAGATATTCACTTCTTCCAAAGCATGAGTCAGGCGCTGCGCGTCGTCACCGATCAGGAACTCGGAGAGCATGCGCCCGATCAAGCCAGGACCGGAATGCCGCAACAGCCGGGCCAGGGCCGGATTGCATAGCTGGATCTCACCTGCGACCGTTAACAGGCAGACGCCCAGCGGCGAAGACTGGAACACAGCCCGGTAGTCGTTTTGATCCTGCTCTGGTGCCTGGCCGTAGGCCCGCTCCAAGATTAACGAAGCCTGGCTGGCAAGTTGTGTCATCAAACGGAGAGCATCTCGCCCGAAGGAGCGGCGGCGGGGCTCAGCCACACCGAGCATGCCGATCTGCGCTCGGTTCACCCGCAAGGGCAGGATCAGTGTCCGCTTGATCCCCAAGTCCGCCATGATCTCCCGATCAGACGGTCCTGCGCCGCGCCGGCCCGAGCCCCCCTGTAGCGGGACACTCCATCCCCCCAAAGTTCCGTCACCGCGTAGGGTCATGCCTTCGATGCGCTGCCGCAGTTCGCCGGAAGCAGCTACACAATGCAGCATACCGCTTCCTTCTGGCTTGGCAAAGATAAAGGCATGCTTGGCCCTGGTGAACTCGAGCGCTTCGTGCACTACCGGTTTCAGATCCGCACCAAAGTTGATGATGCGAGTATCCTTTGAAAGGAGCGGATCCACGCGATCCCTCACGGTCCGCCTTGCATCCTCGAGCAGTCGTTCCCGATATAGAAGCGGTGCGGCAGCATGAGCAATCTGAGCAGCCAATGCAACCTCTGCCTCGTCAAAGTGATAAGGCGTTTGCGCGGTCAACTCCAGAAGGCCCACAGTCCAGCTATCTACCTGCAGAGGTATGCCAAGCCATGCCCGGACCCCCTCCTCACCCGGAACCACGTGCCAGCCCAATTCGGATCCAGCAGTATCCTCCTCATAGATGGGCCGGCCGTTATCGACAACAGCACGTGCTGCACCGACCTGCCTCACTGGCAGGGACAGGTCTCGAAGGGGCGCCGTTGAGCCGTGACTAGCCACCACCTTTAGGTACTCGCCATCCAACCACATGACCGCGATCCCGTCGCACGGCACCATTTCCCACAGCTGCTCCAGCAGAGTTTGCAGCACCGCTTGGAAGCCGGTTGCCAAGCTGACCTCATAGACCAGCTCTAGCACACGCCGGTTCACGTCGGATATCTGATCCCGATGGCCAGTCACCTTACTACCATCCCAGTCCCCACTGATAGCCGCATTTTCCCACAAGTAGCATCAAAGCCTATGCATAAAGCGGACTATATCTGGCAGATACGCTTGATACGATATTGTACAGCAAGACAAGCGAATATGCAAGCCAAAGAATTCACGATTGCCCAAAAGCCGATTGACATGACCATTTCTGCAACAGATCGATCTGCAGACAATCACCGATGTGCCAAGAAGAGCCAACTGAGATGCCACCACGGGCGGGCCAAAGGGATCCATAGCAACACGGGAAGCGCTCTGCCGGTGAGCTAACCCACAGGACACGAGCTATCAGATGACGGGCATGCACTTTGCGTCTCGGAAAACGTGTGCTATAATATCGACAGCTCGCACACGAAGGGGAAGCCTATGGAAACAGTAACGATTGCAGTAGTCCAACAGCGTATGAGCATCCCGCCTGCTCACGATGAGTTTGAGACCGAGGCCCGGCGATTTCTGCGCCAGGCCCGGGCCAAGTCGGTCCAACTGACCGTCTTTCCCGAGTTGACCGGAGTGATGCTGGCACCGCCGTTGATTTCGGGGTTCAAGCGAAGTTTCATCCAGCGAGAGGACCAGGGCAAGCACCCGACTGCGGGCATCCTATCCCGCAGCGTGGGCCGCCTGGCCGGCGCGACCGGGGGCACTCTTGGGGGAGGCTTCAGGGGCAGCCTGGAGCGGCTCCTGCGCAAGCGAAGCCACGAACTGCGCGACGCCTATGTGGAGATTTTTGGCCGGCTGGCGCGGGAATTCGGCACGGCCATTGTCGCCGGGAGCCTGTACATCTACGATGAGGAAGAAGATACCGTCAGGAACCGCTCCTATGTCTTTGACGTGGCTGGCGAAGTAGTGGGCTATCAGGACAAGCTCAATCTGACTGCAGACGAGCGTGATCTGGCGACCCCAGGCTCTGCCGTCAACGTATTGGACACTCGATATGGGCGGCTCGGCATCCTCATCGGCCTCGACGCGCTGTATCCCGAGGTCGCACGGCTGATGGCAATACAGGGAGCCGATCTGCTGCTTGGTATAGCCGCCAGTCCCGGCGCATCCCCAGCAAGGTCCCTCCGTTCGGCTCTTGCCCTCCGCGCAGAAGAGAACCAGGTCTTTACGGCATGCAGTTTTTTGCTGGGACCGAACCATCTAGGACGGGAGAATCGCGAGGACTTTTACGGGCAATCAGCGCTGCTGGCCCCCATTTCATTGACCCAGAAGGGGGATGGGATTCTGATCCAAGCCGGCACAGATCGAACGGAAGGCCTTGTCGCTGACGACCTTGCACTGGAGGATCTCTACACACTGCGGCAGACGAGTCGCTTCCGCCCCCGGCAGGAGATGCACCTGGGCGGCTCAGGTCCAGTGCTGGCCGACTTTTACCGGCAGGGTCTGACCATTGAAGAAGCTGTCGAGCGGGAGCGTCCCATCGCAGAAGAGACACCAGGCTTCGGGCCTGTCCGTCTGGAGCCCGAGTTGCCAGAGGAAGAGGCGCTGGTAGAAGAAGAGCCTCTGGGAGCAGAAGCAGAAGAGGAACCGGTAGAGCCGGCAGAAAGCGTGCCAGAGGAAGTCGCTTCAGAAGCACGCGAAGGCAAGGTGTCAGAAGCTACCGAGTCCGAGGAGGAATCGGGGTATCCCTCTGTGGCCGAGGTGCTATCGTTGACGGGCAGCGACGAGCCAGAGGAGTAGGCGCCAACTCTGATGGCGGATATTCTGGGCATCGTCGGCTCCGCCCGCCGCTGGGGCAACTCCGAGCTCATGGTCCGCCAGGTGCTTCAGAGCGCCCGGGCTGATGGCGACGCCGCGCAGATGATCCGCCTGACCAGCTTGAGGCTGGAGTCGTGCACCGGCTGCATGCGCTGCGTAATTGGCGGCAAGCCCTGCCCGATCGATGATGACATGGCCTGGCTGGTGGACACCGTGCAAGCTGCCGATGCGCTGGTGCTTGCAGCGCCGACATACTTCCTCGGGCCAGCGGCAGTCGTCAAGCTTGTCTTGGACCGGCTGCTCATGGTCTCCGCCGGAATGGACAACCAGGCACAGCCGATCCGACCTGCAGTCACCATTGTTACGGCTGGCTTGGCTGACTGGCGAGGCGTGAGCTTGCCGTATCTGAACGCTCTGGTCGCCACCTTTGGCTTCCGCCCCATCGAGAGCCTGAACGCAATCGCCCCTGGCCCTGGAGAGGTGTTGCTAGATGACAGCCTGATGGCCCAAGCCCTCGTCGCGGGAGAGCGTCTGGGCAGGCGAGAGCTTGATCCGGCGCCAGCACCGGAAGGCGTGTGCCCCTTCTGCCGCTGCGATTCATTTGTCCTCAAGGGAGACCGAGCAGTCTGTCCCATCTGCGGGAAGGAAGCCACTCTTCAGCAAAGTGATGACGGCGCCTTCCGGCTGCGCTTCGGTGCTGCCAATGCGACAGAGCACCGCTGGACGCCAGAGGCTTTGCACGAGCACATGGAGAGCTGGGTACGCGCCACCGGCCCGCGATTTATGGCGCGGCGCAGCGAGATCAAGTCGCGCAGGCGACCCTACCGCGCTATGGAGGTGAGTTGGTTGTGCCCGCCGTCGAGGGCATGACCGACACGGAACGAGCACCTGGCCCGGTAACAGTACGACTTTCCCAAAACACAGGAGATAGATCGTTGTAGCTGACCCATGATCAAATCACAGGCACTGAAGACTCTGACCGGAGCAGCACGTCTCCCCCTAAGCCATTGGAGCAAACAGTACCCGGACTACCGGGCCATGGGCATCCTCTGCAGCTATGTGCCCGAAGAGATGATCCACGCTGCCGGGTACACGCCGGTGCGCCTGCGAGGCACAACCACCCCTCTGCGCCAGGTGGACGCCCACCTGCAGTCATACACCTGCGCCCTCTGCCGGAGCACACTCGACCAGCTTCTTGGTCGCGAGTTGAGCTTTCTGAAAGGCACAGTCTTTGCCCACACATGCGACACCATGCAAGCTCAGGCCGACCTCTGGCGGAAGAACACAGAGCCATCCCATTTTTTGGACTGTATCATGCAGCC